>JAWLEH010000018.1:0-15262 GCA_041686215.1 Balneolaceae bacterium
TGGGTGCAACTGTAACCGTTCAGCTTAACAGCAGCGACTGGCGTGAAAGCAATGGTATTTTGATGCCTTATGAAGTAACAAGCTATGCCGATGGCGAACTTTCAGCTACCACGGTCATGAATTCTCACAGCGTGGAGTAAGATCAGCTGCAATATTAAATAATAGTTGAATCATTGGGGGCTGCAGGATGCGGCCCTTTTTTATGTACCGGAATCCGCAATCGCCTGTGCCGCCAGCCAGCCGTTGGTCCATGCTGCCTGGAAATTGAAGCCGCCGGTAATTCCGTCTATATCCAGTACCTCGCCTGCAAAGTAGAGACCGGGCACATATTTACTTTCCAGTGTATCGGGATTTACCTCGTTAAGTGGGATGCCGCCACAGGTAACAAATTCCTCTTTATAGGTGGTTTTTCCCTGGATATTATAGGTAGCGTGAACCAGCTGCCGGGTAAGTTCATGAATTTCGTTGTTGGATACATCGGCCCACCGTTTCTCTTGATCAACAGCAGCCAGTTGGGTAAAACGCTCCCATAACCGGGCGGGAAACGGAAATTCATGTTGACTTGTAATTTTCTTTCTTGGCTGATGATTTCGTAACTCCCGGAGTTTGCTCCGTACATCTTGTTCTGTAAGCGGGAAAAGCCAGTTGATCTTCACATCATACCGGTACTCTTTTTGATGAAGTTCACGTGCTGCCCAGGCGGATAACTTTAAAACGGCCGGTCCGCTGAGTCCCCAGTGTGTGATTAACACTGGGCCCACTTCAGAAAAACGGGTGCCGGGGATAGAAACCTCGGCATGTTCAACTGAAATACCGGCCAGATCACTAAAGATCTTCTCGCGAAAATTGAATGTAAACAGGGAAGGAACCGGCGTGTTGACCGAGTGGCCGAGTTCCTGCAGCCATTGGTAGGCCTTTTGCCGGTTATACCCGCCGGTTGCCACAACCAGAGAATCGCATAAAACGGGTTTTGATTTATAGATTTGGAGTCTGAATCCATCCTTTTTTAAGGGCTCAATTTTGTCAACTTTAGTTTTTGTCCGGATTTGAACACCGTGCTGTTTGGCTTCATCCATCAGGCAGTTAATAATCGTCTCGGAACTGTCGGTAACGGGAAACATCCGTCCATCATCCTCTGTTTTTAGTTCAATTCCCCGCCTGTTGAACCACTCTACCGTATCTTTGGCCTGGAATCGCTCAAAACTCCAGCGGAGCACTTTTTCACCGCGCGGGTAAGCCCTCGATAGTAGCTCAGGGTCAAAGCAGTGATGTGTTACATTGCAGCGGCCGCCACCTGACACGCGAACTTTTGAGAGTACCTCACGGGACTTTTCGAGAATTGTTACGGTAACTTCCGGGTTGATTCTGGCGGCGTTTATCGCTGCAAAAAAACCGGCAGCCCCACCTCCGATGATAATAACGTTTTGTTTACCTGGATTTTTCATTCCCTAAACCTACGAAAAGTTAACTTGAAGAATGAGTGATGTTGATGTGTCTTTACTGTTTGTTGGGACCTGAGTTCGATTAAAAAATAATGGTAAAAGCAGTGCCGTGTTCAAGTAATAAGCGCAACGGCGTGGTATCTCCGGGCTTTGTTAATGACAATAGATCACGCACTCCATACAGGGATCCCCTCGGTAAAGTGCGAGATGACGCTCTTTTGGACTGCTATTGGCGGTATTTGACAAAATTAAGAATCGAACTCAGGTTTGGGATAATTTCACCGAGGCGACTTCCAGAGTATGGCTTCGGGCATAATCACCATTCAAACCGTTTCTATGGATAAGGCACCCGTTATGCCATAAAAGGCCGCCAAAAAAGCGTACAGATGGCCCTCACTACATTCCCGTTAAGACAATTTTACCGGCGTTCTTATTTTGTTTCATACGCTGATGGGCTTGTTCAACGTCTTCCCAGGAGTAAACAGAATCAATGACGGGGCTCATTTTGGCTACTTCAAAATACCCGTAGATTTGATCCATGAATTCGGAGGTCAGAAGTGCTTTGTAATCGTCGCTGCGGCTGCGAAGGGTAGAACCGCGAATCGTGAGCCGTTTTCGGAGAATGGCGCCTATGTTTAGCTGATCAACTTTCGTGCCGCCCAACAGCCCAAGGTGAACAAGTCTTCCATCAGTAGAAAGAACACTGATATTCTGGTGCCAGTAGGGTGCTCCCACGAAGTCGAGAATGACATCAACAGCAGACGGGCCGTATGTTTTCTCAATTTCTGTTTCGAAATCATCGGTTTTATAATTGATGCCAAAATCGGCCCCAAGAGAGCGGCACAAATCCAGCTTTGATTCTGATCCTGCAGTAACCACTATAGTAGCGTTAAAAGCTTGTTTCGCAATTTGAATGGCCGCCGTTCCCACACCGCTGGCCCCGGCGTGAACCAGCACGGTTTCATTATCGTACAATTCACCGATCCATGAAAGTCCCTGGTATGCAGTAAGGAACACTTCCGGGATGGCCGCGGCCTCTTCAAATGACATCGCTTCAGGCACCGGCATAGCCCGGTTTTCGGGAACTGTACAATACTCCGCATACCCGCCTCCATTCAACAAGGCCATCACGCGATCGCCATTTTTATAATACATGCACGCTTCTCCTGACTCTTCAACCACACCGGCCATTTCCAGGCCGAGAATAGGCGAGGCTCCATCGGGAACGGGGTACTTTCCGGCTTTTTGCAGCAGATCAGCCCGGTTAAGTGCCGTGGCTTCGATCTTGACTAAAAGTTCAGCGGGTCTGGCTTTGGGTGTATCGGTTTCACCAGGTTTCATTACAGGTGTTGAAGTGGAGTTGTCAATAAGGAGTGCTTTCATAAAAAACCGGGTTGCCTATCGGTTTGGTTTGATTCGGTTCAGGATGTTCAACAGCAACAGGCGTACATCATCCGAGAGGTTGAACAGCAGTATGACACCCGTGTATAAAACGGCTATCAGGCCGGACCGGATAATTACATCGGCATAAAAATTCCCCATGTAGGGCATGGTTTCAGAAATCAGCAATGTGGCTGCTGCAACAAGAATAACCCAGACAGCACTCATCCGAAAAGGCTGCATATCAAATTTGTGCCATACAAACAGGAACTTCACAAAGTTATAGATAAATACGGAGATAGCCGTAGCGATGGCAGCACCAAATATTCCATATGGTGGAATTAAAAGTAAATTGGTGATGATTGTCAGAGCTACAAGCATCAGGTTGGTGTAGAGATCAAAGCGGTAGTACCGTGAGTTAATGATAATTTTCCCATTTACTCCGGTTGCCATGTTGAATAGTTTTGCAAGGCCAATAACAATTACAACCCCATAAATACCGGCGTACTCCTCTGGAAGCAGGTCAGAGATGTTGTGCAGGTTGGCCCAAACCCCGATGAAAACCAATCCGCCTGCAATGAGCTGGTTTAATGCCGTTCGTCTATATAGACGTTCCACCTGGCCAAACTGCTTATTTTTGATAAGATCAGCCAGTATGGGTGTGGCAATTTTTCCGATGGAGCGCTGTGGGACGGCAATAACGGACCCTATATAGAACGCAATAGCATATACCGCTGTGTTGCTGAGCTCCATCATGGCGCTGATCATGATAATGTCAATGTTACCGATCAACAGGCTTGCGAGTCCGCCGAGGAGGGAATAAGCACCATATACACTCATTCCTTTAAAGAGCCTGCGGGTTTCCTCTCTGAATGGTATGGTTAAAAAAAGTTCTCTTTTGTACAGAAGTAATGCAACAATACAAACCGGCTGAATGGTGTAAATAAGGGTGAAAATCAGCATAAATTCGCTGAAGGAGAACCACCCAAAATAGTGCATCACCAGCAATGTAATGACCAGTATTCGAACAAGTATTTCGTTGATGAGTGAGCCGGTTACTGAATCTTTGAGGGCACGGACATAGCTGTTGAGCACTTCGAAAAAAAGAATCGCAAATACCAGCGGAATGAGATAGATATAGTACTCAGTAATAAGTTCTGAGCGGCCGGAATAGTAGTTCAGCAGTGGTTCCTGGAAAATATAAAAGAGGATGAGAAAAATAAGGAACCCTGCAAGCGGAACCAGAAAAGCCAGCGTTAACAGACGATGACGGGATTTTTTGGTGCGCTGGTAGTAGGGGAAAAACCGGATGACAACATTGTTCATCCCAAGCTGGGAAAACTGTGAAGCAATAAGCGCAACGGATAGCAGAACGCGCGTAAGCCCATATTGACCGGCAGAGAGGATGTTGGGAAAGAGCAAAATTGTGGATATAAAACCAAGTACAATTCCTGAATAGGAAATGATGGTATTTTGGATGCTCTGCTTTATAATTATTCCCACGATCCGGACTCTTTATTGTTGGGTAAGGACAAAAGGGAGCCAAGATGCAGTTCGAGCTGCTCAGGCTGGAATTCAATAAACCCGTTGCCGGGGTAGTTGGTTAGTTCACCGAAGTATACATGGTCTGCAATAAGATAGAGATCCACCCGCACGAAGCTAAACTCTTTTGAGAGTGTTTCAGCAATTGTAATCGCTTGGCCGAGAGCCGGTGGTTTTGGAACGTTACCTTCATAATTCGGATACAAAAGGCGGCCTTCAACACGGTTAAAATTGCGGTCGTACAGGTTTCGTTTTTGATTGCCGTATCGATCGAAATCAATCTGAATGATTTCTACAAGCCCGTTGAAGCAAAAAAACTTAAAATCCCTGGGGACGTTCCCGGATTCATCAAACAGAAGCTTTTCTGCAAGAATTTTCCGCGGCAAATCTTTATAAACCCACTCCCGGCTAATTTTATAATAATCTGTTGTAGACCAATTGGTTACGGTCTTTTTGATAGCGGAATAATCTGCTTCACTTTTATCCCTGACGATGGCCACCATTTCGCAGCCGTGATTTGCTTTTAGTACAAATTGATCGGGCAGCAACTCCCACACTTCAGCTGTGAGATGGTCGCAAACTGTGTGCAGGGGTACCAGGTGTTCTTCCCCGATCAGGTTTGATACGTAGTTTCGTACGCGCAACCGGTTAGCTGCTATTTTACGACGTTCGGTTCGCTCGTAAAGCTTTATCCACTGAATTTTCTCCGTAAATCTTTCAGGATTTTCAAGATTCAGGGGACGATTTTGTTCAAGCCTGTAACGTAGCTTTGCGTATTGGCGGTCGCTTACTAAATGGCGTAACACACCCCAGAATAATTTTCTAAAAAACCACTGCAGCAAGGATTTACCCATATGATCCGTTCATTTTTGGGATTTGTATTGAATAAACCCTTCGATGATCCATTTTCTGAACAGGATCAGCATCCACCCTTTTGATAATCGAAATGTAACAGCGTAAAATATCAGCAAAAACAGGGATGCCCCCCACTTGCCGGCTTCAACCGATAATTCGGAAAATTGACCTGAAAGAGATTTGTTCTTCACGCGAATTGCAAGACTTTGCCCCAGGCCTGTTGCCTGCCTTCGGATATATTCTTTTGTAAGCCGCTTGTGATTTACCCGGTGCCAAATACCAGCGTCAGGCACGTACACCGGGCGGATGGAGGCTTCGTTCAGGCGATTAAAAAACTCTTTCTCTTCACTTGCAATAAGCTTTTTCCCAATCCGCCCCAGGTTGGTTTTAAAGCCACCATACAGCTCAAAAATATCCCGGCGAAAAGCCATGTTTCCGCCGAACGGATAGCTTTTCCGGGGATATAGTTTGATTTTATCACCGTGATTGTGATACCCAAGCAGCGGCAGAAGATAGGAGGACAGCCACTTTGGCCGTGGATCATCAAACTGAACCTCAATTTTTCCTCCAGCTGCCCAAACCTCCGGGTGCCTTTTAAAGAAAGTGAGCCAGGTTTCAAGAAAGTCCTCTTCAACCCGGATATCGTCATCTAAAAAGAGCAAAACAGGCGCCTCGGTTTCCCGGATTCCCCGGTTCCGGGCAAATGAGAGCCCCTGTTTTGTTTCCCGGACATAGCGAACCAAAAAACCGCCTTCATGTTTTCCAGCATACTTGTCTGCAATCTGGCGTGTGCTATCGGTTGAATTGTTATCCACAATAAGAATTTCTACCTGGCCTGAATGTTGATTTTTCAGGAGATAAGAGAGTGTATCCTTAAGATATACGGCCCTGTTGAACGTGCAAATAATGATGGAAAGATCGGCAATGTTTGCCATTGGATAAATTTTCGTATGCAGCCGGCCAATAGCCAAAAACAGATCGGCGAATGATACCGGCGTATATTTTTCTATCTTTCATTGGTTACCGGTTGCCTGCTTTGTTGATACAGCATCCGGCGGTGCAAATATATCATTTTATAAACCATTTTATGTACCCGGCCTCAATTTGAAAAACAGGTGCCAAGACTGATGTCCATCAAACATACATTTATTGACCTTAAACTTGCGTTCCGGTTTGCCTGGCGAAAGTTTGGTGTGCCGGGATACCAGATTCACCAAATACGGCTGCCGCAGTATCGGTTAATCTATATTCCGATACCTAAAATCGGGTGTACCACTATAAAACAGGCCCTGCATCGAATGGAGTTTGGTACTCTGTTTGATTCGGATGCACCCGGTAATGAACCCTATGAAGATATCCACGATTTCTACAAAAAACGTCCCGGTGCATTTACAGGAGTGAAGGGGCTGCACTCCCGGCAAAAAACGCTCTGTTTTACAGTGATTCGGGATCCAGTTGAGCGGCTGGTATCCTGTTACAGGAACAGAGTGGTGGATTTAAAAGATCTTGAATCAGATCGGGAGGCTCTTGAATCGGCTGGTTTGCCGGCAGAACCTGATTTGAATACGTTTGTATTAAACCTGAATCGGTATCGGTCGGTCAGTTCAAAAATCAGGCACCATACCCGGCCTCAGTTTCGGTTTTTTGCAGGAGATCTTTCTGTTGCAGATTACATATTCAAAATGGAAGAGATGGACAGGGTGGAGATGTTTTTGCACAAATTTGATCCCTCAATTAATCTGCTGCATCGGAAATCAGGAGGTACCCCGGTTACATTGAATGATCTGTCGGACGAAGCAATGCAGCACGCTATCCGTTTCTACCGGGGTGATTATGAACTGCTTCGTGAATATTATAAGCCGCCGGAACGTGCTGTAAAAAAAAGGCAGTGAGATTAACTGAATCATGACAAAGGCCAATGAATTTGTGAGTGTGGTTATGCCGACCCGAAATCGCCGCCGGTTGCTGGAGCGTGCCGTCAGTTCGGTATTAGAGCAAACCTGGGGTCCGCCGGAGATTATTATTGTAGATGACGCTTCCGAAGACGATACACCTATGTATCTGAAGAATTTAACGGAGCATTTTTCGAATGTTCAAATTATTCGGAATAAGACTTCGCAAGGAGCAGCAGTAAGCCGTAATGTTGCAATTCAGCAGGCAAGATGTGAATTCATAACATTCCTGGATGATGACGATTATTGGAAGCCTGACCGCCTTGAGCGGTTGATCCAGGCATTCGATGAAGAAGCAGCCGGTGTTTGTTCTTATGATGAAATGAAGACAGAAAGCAGCAGCCGTGTCTGGAAAAAATCCTCAGTAATCAGGCTTGATGATCTTCTTTTTTATAACATGGTGGGTAACCAGGTGCTTACCCGAACAGAGTATATCAGGCAATTGGGAGGGTTTGATGAACAATTGCCCTCAGCACAGGATTATGATCTGTGGATCCGCCTGGCAGAACAGTTCGGGCCAATTGTGTGCGTCCCGGAACCCCTGCTGGTTGTGAACGCAGAGGAAAACAGGAATCGAATTTCTACAGCCGGGAATAAAATGAAAGGGTACCGAATGTGTTTTCGGAAACACGAACATCTTATGACTGACGCCCAAACCAGATACCAGAAATACCGTCTGAAACTGGCGGGTAAGGAACCGGTAAGCTGGCTTGAAATGCTGCGATCCGTACCGCCAAACCTGTATGTTAAGGAGATTATGCGGAAACTATTTTTATAGACTGCATTCCGGAGTTGTGACGAAAGTTAAAACATTAGGTATTGGGTAGCAGGTACTGAATGTGGCTAACCTTTTAGCCGAAAAAAATTAAACTATAAATCAATCAACTAAGAATCTGAAAATGAACAGTTGGTTTGAGAAATCTTACGTTTACCGCAAGAAGATTCACCCTGTTTTGGCTAAAGTGCCGCTTTACGACTACGTTATGCTGCGTCGTCATAGCTGGCTTGCTGAAAAGGGATGGTTCAAGAGTTTCAGGCAGGGAAGAAGCATAGATAATCAAGATACATCCATTCCCTGGTTCGTATATGGTGCTATAGAATTTGTCAAGGAAAGGCTTCCCGAAGACGCGATGGTATTTGAATATGGTTCAGGCGGAGGCACAGCCTGGTGGGCCCGTCATGCAGAGTGTGTAGACAGTGTGGAGCACAACAAATCGTGGCAGGAAGCTACGGCTCCCGGCCTGCCGGAAAATGCCAACCTGATGCACAGAAAGTTGAATGAAGGCTACGAATCAGCCATCCTGGCAACCGGAAAATCTTATGATGTGGTGGTGCTGGACGGCCGAAACCGGGATAAATGTCTTGGCCATGCACTCAGGGCACTATCGCAACGTGGAGTGATATTGTTTGATGATTCGGATTGGGAGAAATATCAAAAGACGATTCAGTACATTCAATCTCTGGGCTACCGTCAGCTTCCATTCCGTGGATTTTGTCCGATTGATTTTTTGAAATCAGAAACGTCTCTTTTTTACAGAGATGAAAACATTTTCGATATCTGAAAAGCATCGAATGCGACGAGTAAACTGTACGATTCAAGTGAAAAATGCTCATTTCCGCTCAAATTCCCACTATTTTTAATAAAAAATATTTTTACAAAAACATCATACTCAGGAGACTATTATCCGCTTCATTGATTTTCAGAGAGTAAAAATTCATTTCAAAAAAGGTCACAAGCGTTCCTACTGAGGTATAATGAAAGAGGTAAGTGACGTACAGAAGTATGATTTAAACGAAGAAATTCAGCCTGAATTGACGAAATGCGAGGATTGAAATTCTGTTCTGTTGTAAGTAAACAGAGGCGGTTTTTTCTATTATTCCTTAAATAATTATAAGACATAAAATAGATTGAAAAAATATACTATAAGTAATATTTAAGAGTAAGGCTATTTGATCCTGAAAAGGGTTCCGTTTGATTTATTTTATTGTCTTCAAAGAAGTTGAAAAGCTTGGGTTTGGCAATGAATATTACTGGTAAATTTAAAAAATCAAGAATTTATTATTGATTATAATATTATATAGCTGGCAGGCGGGTAAAGGTCCAGTGAGCTGATGTTAACTAAATAACAGCCATTAGGTGTAATTATGACGCTTTCAGAAAATTTTTTCGACATACGATTTGGTGTATGAAAAGCGTAGTTGACAATACTTTCAAGAAATATGTGTGTAAAATTCCGATTAACGTTTTTTAAAAGTTGAAAAAATCAATTGTAAATAATTTTAAATACCATTTTAAATAATTGTAATAAAATCGTGAAACAATTTGATAGAGGTTCTGTTCTGTACTTGGTGCATGCATGTATCGCAAGTGCCCGTAACCAAAACAGAAACGAATAAAATTCATCTATGTTAAAAAGACTGGCTCTGCTACTATTAAGTATGGCCTTTGCGTTATCAGGATTTGCCCAGCAAACTGTTACAGGCGTTGTAACAGATGCTCAAAGTGGAGATCCCCTTGCCGGTGTAACCGTACTTGTTCAGGGAACAACCACGGGTACATCCACAGACGTTGAAGGCCGGTATGAGATCACAGTTCCGGAGGACCGGGATGTGCTTGAGTTTTCATTTGTCGGATTCGAAACAATCACTGAAGAGATCGATGGCCGAAGTGAAATTAACATTACAATGGGTGAAGACACCCAGCAACTTGACGATGTTGTAGTAACGGGATATGGTACTCTTTCCCGACGTGATATTACCAGTTCGATTGGGCAGGTCAGCCCTGAAGATCTCGGAGATGTATCCCTGAATACAGCTGATGAGGCGATCCAGGGCAGGATTTCCGGAGTGCAGTTCACATCAAATACAGGTGCACTTGGTTCTTCATCAACAATCCGGATTCGGGGTGCATCCTCTATTACCGCGAGTACATCACCGTTGGTTGTTGTAGATGGTATACCGGTAACCAATCCAACAACAGGTGGTAGTTCCTCCGTAGGTGCGGGACTTGGTGCCGACACGGGATTAAATCCACTGGTAAATCTTAATCCAAATGATATTGAGTCGTATGAAGTGCTGAAAGATGCTGCCGCTTCAGCGATATACGGATCACGCGGATCCAATGGTGTCATATTGATCACGACAAAAGAGGGCCGCGAAGGTGCTCAGCAGGTTAATATTCGTTCAAGAGCGGGAGTCGTACAGGAAACAAACCGCTATGACATGATGAACGGGGAAGAGTTTACACAGATCTGGAATGATGCCGGTATCAACTTCATGGAAAATGAAGGATTGGGTGAGTTGTTTGGCGTTTCACCGGAGCAGGCCTGGAACGACGCGGGAATACAAGGTGCTGTTTTCGGAACTGATTTTTCACTTAGCGAAGATCCAGACGATATTGAGAGCGCCGACTGGATGGATGCCGTTACACAAAACGGCTACATGCAGGAGACTTCCGCAAGTGTATCCGGCGGTACAGAGCGTACCCGTTATTACATCTCGGGAAATTACCGATGGGAAGAAGGATATGTCAGGAATAACGAACAAAACCGCTATTCAGCACGTCTGCGTGTTGATCACGACCTGTCAGATCGTGTGCGTGTGGGTGTGAATTTAAACCCTTCGCGTTCGGATAATTTCAGAGTCTACTCAAGTAATGCTGTTGCAGCGCCCTACACGTTTGGTGCACTCTACTATCCGAATGTGCCCATCCGAAATGACGACGGAACACTGAACTATAGTGTGGCACCAAATGCCAACGTAGCGTTTTCCGGACAGCCGGTTGGAAACGTGGAAGGAGTTGATGTTGAATCAAATGTAACGCAGCTTCTCGGATCAGCAAATGTAGAAGTGAACCTGACCGAAAATACGGTCTTCAACTCAGATTTCTCGTTTGATCTGTTTCAGCTACAGGAGCAGATTCGCCAGGGCGAGAATACAACAGACGGATCGCCGAACGGACAGGGCGTAAGCAGTAATGATCAGTATCGTAACTACAACTGGAACAATACTGTTGAGTATGCCAATACCTTTGGAGATCACAATATAAATGCACTTGCCGGTATTTCTCTGCAGGAAACACAAAATACGTCCTTCAGCGCAACAGCACGTGCATTTCCGTCAGACCGACTGAAAAACATCAGTTCGGGTGCGGATATTAACGATGCAACCGGAACAGGGACCAGCTTTTCATTTGCGGGGTATCTCTCCAGAATAAACTACGAGTTTAAAGAGCGATACCAGCTTTCGTTTACCGGCCGTGTTGATGGTTCTTCCCGGTTTAGCGAGGAAAACCAATACGGATTCTTTCCGGCAGTATCAGCCGGCTGGATAATCAGCGATGAGCCGTTCTTTGGAGACTCCCCTGCCTTTGACTTTCTGAAACTGAGGGCAAGTGTGGGTCAGACCGGAAATGCAGAAATCGGAAACTTCCCAACCCGCGGACTTGTGGGATACGGCACCGATTATGACGGTGTGCCCGGCGGACGCGTAACACAGCTCGAAAACCCCGATCTGAAGTGGGAAAAAACCACCCAGTATGATGCAGCGCTTGAGTTTGGCGCACTTGAAAGCCGTCTCCGCGGAACCGTTGGTTATTATCTGAAGAATACAGATGACCTGCTGCTGGACGTGCCAATTTCAAGAGTAAATGGGTTTACCTCTCTCACTGATAACATTGGTGCTGTACGCAATCACGGGCTGGAATTTGAACTGACTGCCGATATCTTCCAGGGTGATTTCAACTGGACCTCCGCTTTTAATATTTCTACAGTAAATAATGAAGTTACGCGATTGGTTGAAGGAGAAGATCAAATCTTTGGCCAAAACCTGTTACGTGAAGGGGAGCCGCTCGGACAGTTTTACCTTGTGAGATACGCCGGGGTCAATCCGGAAAACGGGAACGCCCAGTGGCTCACTGCAGACGGTGAAGTGACCGAGGACTACAGCACGAACGACCGTGTAACAGTTGGCAGCCCGTTCCCTGAATTTTTTGGAGGGTTTAGTAACAATTTTGCATACAAAAACTTAGATGCCTCTGTGTTCTTCCAGTTTTCCTGGGGCAATGATCTGTATAGATCGGATGGCGAATTCACGGATACTAATCTGAACTCACTGTTTAACCAGTCTACCCGCCAGAACGACTACTGGACACCTGAAAATACAGATGCAGCCAATCCCCGTCCAATACTGCTGACTGATAACGGATCTCAGGCGAGTACCCGTTTTCTCGAAGATGCATCGTACCTGCGGCTCAAGCAAGCCTCCATTGGATATACGCTACCGGCTGAACTTTCCGGCGGTGCTGATGTCAGGTTCTTTGCTCAGGGAATGAACCTGCTCACATTTACAAAAGATGAGTTTAACGGTTCAGATCCCGAAGCTGCATCAGGCGGGAATATCCAGTCAACCGACGTTTTCTTTCAGCTGCCACAGTCACGTTCCGTGATGATTGGTGTAGATCTAACATTTTAATCCATAGATCCAGAGATCTCAGATATGAAAATCTTAAAATTAATTTTAGCAACAATTGTACTTACCGGGCTGGCAAGCTGTGACATCCTCGATTCGCAGGAGCCACAGCAATCGCTGCCAACTGATGAAGTTGTAGGGGATGCCTCCGGTATAGATAATCTTGTAACCGGTATGTATGATGGGTTACAGGATCCTGCAATTTCAGGTGGTAACTTCAATGTTCTGCCCGAAATAATGGCCGATAACGTAAGCTGGAGCGGAAGTTTTGCAAACTATGCACGGCAGGCCAGTAAGTCGATGCTGCCGGGAGACGGCCAGATTGGCGACTGGTGGGCAATATCGTACCGTGAAATAAACACGGCGAACGTACTGCTGGACGCAATCGGAGAGATTGATGATCCTGACTTCACAGAGGCCGATCGCTCACTTACGGAAGGGGAAGCCCGGTTTGTCCGCGGTATGCTCTACTTTGAACTGGCCCGCGTATTCGCTAAACCATGGGGGTTCACCGGTGATAATTCGCACAATGCCGTGCCGCTTCGGGTTGATGAAGGCGTTCAGGGAGTTGAAGACTTCCAGAATCTTGAACGAGACGATCTCGCTTCTGTTTACGCACAGGCTGAAGAGGATTTACAGGAAGCTGCCGATTTACTTCCCGATGAAGGTATTCGTTCGGATAACAGGGCAACCCGTTATGCCGCATTGGGATACCTGAAACGTCTTGAAATGACGCGAGGAAATTTCGAAGAGGCCGCTCAATATGCAGATGAGATTATCAGTTCCGGTAATTTTTCTCTGACTGATAATCCTGCAGGTCCATTTGAGAATGAATTCTCAACAGAGTCCATTTTCGAAATCATCCACACCTCTCAGGATAACCCCGGTGTGAATGACGGCCAGAATGCATTTTATGCCGATACAGATCGCGGCGGCCGTGGCGACATTCAGTATAGCGCGAACTATGTTGAAGCCCTCAATTCAACCGTTACGGAGCAGCAACAAAGCGAAATTGAAGCGGAAGGATACACGGTTACGGATACCCGGGAAAACCTGATTACCATCGATAACGAAGATGTGAACGCAACGGTTAAATTTCCCGACGGTGTGAACAATGCCGACAACGTGATGAACCTCCGATATGCAGCAGTTCTGCTCTCCAGGGCTGAAGCCCTTGTCGAAACGGCAACAGATATCAATGATGTGCCGCAGGAAGCGTATGACCGGTTGAATGAAGTTCGAACACGCTCTATCGTCGTAACAGACGAGGATGGTCTGCCGCAGAATAGCGTGATTGAATTTGAGGACGGAGATTTTGCCGACAGGCAGGAAATGATCGATGCCATACTTCTGGAGCGTAGAGTTGAGCTGGCGTTTGAAGGAGACAGGTTCTATACACTCAAGCGTCGTGGTCTTGAAATCGACGGTCTGTCCCCTGATGATAATTCCATCACGTTCCCAATACCCCAGGGTGAAATTGATGCGAACCCTGATATGGACCAGAATGATGGGTATTAATTTTATTCAGTTTAACATATAACCTCAAAAGGCCTGTGTGTAACTACATGCGGGCCTTTCTTAATTAAAAGACCCTTTATTACCTGAACTTCTGGGTCGGGAATGAGTCAGAATAACGGTGAATTAATAAAATCGAGCCTAAACCAGCTCATCCGGGTACGGAAATTTAGCAGATAATGTTCTTTTTTGAACCAGGGACTAAATGACAAAAACATACAACAAGTTATGAACTCTACTACTCTTCGGGGATTGGCATTTGTGCCACTCCTCCTATTTTCATTGATGTCAGCAGGATGTCTTGATAGCGATTTTGATGAGCCGCCAACCGAATTTGTACTAAACGCTACTCCAGTGGGTGAGAATGAACGTTTTGAACTGGAAGGGGATGAACTTCAAATAAATTCCATTACGTTTGCCGTGAATAATATTGAGGTGACAGCCTCTGGTGAAAATGAAATTTTTGAACCAACCCCCATACCCGTCAGGATGAATGCTGCGGATATGACCGGGCTGACACGCATGGGCGTTGCCGAACTCTTTGGTGGTGACTATACCGGTGTGAAAATGGACCTGATCGTACCACCGACTGACGGATCCGTAAACGTACCTGAGTTGATAGACGAGGACGACAACGGCAACATTGAGAATGTACACAGTGTGGTGATTACTGGTAGATATAATAGCCTGGCATTTTCAATCTCCTCTGACAGAGAAGAAGTGCTGGAATTCAGTTTTGACAGGACAATAACAATGCCGGAAACAGATGGAGTACTTGAAGTTACACTGGTTTCAGAATGGAGGCAATGGTTCACTTCATCAGGCGGTGACCGGCTCCTGGATCCCGATATTCCCGAGGACCGCGATGAAATCCTGGATAATTTCACCCGTTTTTTTACGGCTGAGACATTTACGTTAAATGAGCTGTAAATGACTCGGATTCAGCCGGATGAATTATCGTCCCTTTCTGTTTCGGCCACTTCACTTTCGTCAGGTTTTCTGAACAATATCAACCCGTATATACCGGCGCCAAACAAGAGGAATGTTCCTGTATAAGAGAGCCAGTTTCCGGTGGAATACCATATAGGGTTGAGATCCAAAACAAGC
>JAWLEH010000018.1:15362-46589 GCA_041686215.1 Balneolaceae bacterium
ATCAACCCGTATATACCGGCGCCAAACAAGAGGAATGTTCCTGTATAAGAGAGCCAGTTTCCGGTGGAATACCATATAGGGTTGAGATCCAAAACAAGCTCATGATCACCTTCCGGAATTTCGAACCCGCGAAGAACGTAGTTGGTTCGTATAATGTCGATCTCTTCGCCGTTCAGGGTTGCCGCCCAGCCCGGGGGATACCAAACTTCTCCCAATACCAGAAAGCCGGGCTCTGACCGGGAAATATCAATCGAAATGCGATTTGGCCCGTAAGAGGTTACCTCAGCGGTTGCACCGGGGTCAGCAGAGATAGAAAGCTGAGGCGTATCTGTTACATAGGCAACAGATTCTGCGTCAAAATCTTCTGCGATTCGTTCAAGAATCTGCGGCTGGCTGTCGAGAACGTTCACCTCTTCTACAAACCAGGCTTTCGGCAGTACATTTGTATTTTCGATTACAGATCCCTCCTGGCCGGAGTAAGTGGCTTCAAAGCCGGGTATTTGAACAGAACTCTGAGAGGTAACATACCGGATGTTCAGCATATTTAATACGCCGGTGTTAATGCCGTTGGGACCGCTGAAGATAGCATCGTCGATCAGGTCCTGGTAATAGCCCAGTTTGGCCCCGGAATACCCTCCGGCCGATGCATAAAAATAGGCCGGCGTTGCATTGTTGAAAGGATTATCGAGCAGGGGAAGTGTACGGTACTCCCATCCCCCATCTCCTTCATTATTCTCTTGTATATAGCGGTCGAGTTCGCGCTGGTTCTGTTCAATAACTTCGGTTCGGGTTAGGGATCCATCTACAAGTGAATCCTCGCTCATGTATCGTTTATCCACCAGTATCATGTCCACTGCAATCATCACGGTGAGAACCATGAGGGAGACTGGTAGTGAAAGTTTACCGAGTGCTGCAAATCCAATCAAGCCAATGCCGGTGAAAAAGAAGAGGGCAAATCGCAGGGTGTCACCCCGGGCCATCTCTTCGCGGGCGGGTATCAGATCATTATTGATGTAGCGACTAACGGTCTGAGAAACACGTGGGTCGTCTGCAGGAACCTGGTTTTGTTGGGCAATCTGTTCAGCGATCTGCTGCCGCTCCCCCGGTTTTTCGTAGGAGAGTGCCGTATAGCCGATCCCGGTAAAAATAATGCCCGCAGCTGCCGCAACGGCAAGTGCCTGTTTCCAGCTTCCGGAGGGTTTTGATCGTCCCCGCCGCCCACTTTGAGAGCGAAGTTCTGCAACCTGATCACTGATCCATTGCAAGCCAAAGACGGCAACTGTGCCGAAGCAAAAAACGGTCGTCATCAGCCACATTTCCGGCGCCCGAAATTTATCAAACAATGGAAAGTAGTTGAACATTGGTCCATTCAGAAGCAGGAAGTTCTCACCCAGTGAAAACAGCAGAGTGGCAATGCCCGGACCGAGAAACATCCACTTCAGTTTATGCCTTGATTTAAATACACCAATAATGAAGAAAAGAAAGGCAAGGGCGCCCATGTAGTGCGGGCCGCTTGTAAACGATTTTGGCCCCCAGTAGGCATCACCCGAAGCTCCCCCGTAGGAGCCGGGGATCACCAGGGTCAGCAGTTCGCCCACTCCCTGGCTCCATGCAAAAGCGTACTCCTGTGCGAGTCCATCCGAGTTTTCAACTTCTGACCCTCCCCGCATACTGTATGCCGAATATTCCATCGTGCTCCAGTAGAGCTGTACAGAAATAAGGGTGGCAACAAGGGCTGCGGCAACCAGCCAGCCGGTATGTTTCAGAAACGGGTTGAACCGGTTGGCTCTCCACGCTTTTACGGCATCTGTTATAAATAGTGTGCCTAAAGGAAAGAGAAAAAAGTAGGTAACCTGCGGATGGTATGCGCGCAGGTGCAGTGTAAGGGCCAGGCCGAAGACAAAAAATGCAAGCCAGCGGTTCAGGCTGGATCGGGTGATCAGATAATACCCGGCGTAGAGCCAGGGAATATAGATATAGGCTAAAAATTTGGCGTTATGCCCGGCCCCGATGATAATGGGAATATAGGTGCTGAAGCCAATCACCACGGATCCGAAAACGGCAGTAAGCGGCCTCACACCCATCAGCAAAAACATCACATAGGCACCGCCAAAAAGAATCCAGTATTCCACTGCGGGATAGATAAACCGGAGCGATTTCAGTACCAGGTTGTCGATATTCCAAACCTGGGGAGGGTGAGACAGCGTTGTGGCCGGCATTCCCGAAAACATATTTGTAGCCCAATGTGCTACTTCTCCCTCGGTTTCTCGATGCTCAATGATTGATTCTGCCCCGGCCCGCCACTGTATTACATCGTGTCCCATATACTGCTGGCCGCCAAGCGTCGTAGCGTAAAAAAGAATAAATGGAAGGATGAACAGAAACCCGAGGCAGATCGCGTGTTTTTTTTGGGTTGAGAATGAGTCCCAGAAGCCCGGGGCGGGTATCGTAGATTCTTCTTTTGTTTTTTTTCGGGCCATGCAGAACAGGATTGTGTTTGGTTAGGTTCGGAGATTGTGTATCCGCCGGAATGAGAGAACTGTAATTAAACAGATCTGAATCATGAATAATCAATTTATGACTGTCTGATAACCATAAAAAAGATGCTCAAGCCGGTCTGATAATGCCGGTAATCAGTATGTATCAGCTACTCAATCACGCGCGGAACACGGAAATAATCACTATCAGCGTCCGGGGCGTTCTTGAGAGCATCTTTATGGCTGATAGGATCCCCGGCTACATCTTTCCGGAACTCCGTAGATGCGTCGTCTGTGACATGCTCAAGAGGCTGTACATCTGTAGTATCCAGTTCCCTAAGCTTTTCCATGTAACCCAAAATTTTATTCATATCCTCCTTCAGGTGTTCTGCCTCATTATCATTGAGCTGCAGGCGTGCAAGATTGGCAACATACTGAACATCATCTTTTGTTACGGACATAAGGGATTGCAGAATTTTGTGTAGTGATTCATTTCCGGCATCAATTTAACAAGTATGAAATACCGGATATTGGTTTTTATAACAAAGATGAAATGTAATAAATTGTTGGCTAAAGGATCAAAACAATGAGCAAAATGACGCATCAAAATATAATGGTGATGGGAGCCGGTGGTGTGGGCGGTTATTTTGGTGGGAAATTATCCGGTAATGACAATCTGAATGTCTCTTTCGTAGCACGGGGTGAACACCTCAGGATGATTCAAAAACGGGGACTGATTGTGAAAAGCGTGGAGGGAGATTTCACAGTGTCGGTTCCGGCATCCGATGATCCATCCGACTTATCTGCACCCGACCTTATTCTTTTTACGGTTAAATCGTACGATACGGAGCAGGCTATCGAACAGATTCGTCCCGTTGTGAGTCCTTCAACCCAAATATTGCCGCTACAAAATGGAATTGAAAACCTTCCAAAACTTGAATCTGCATTTAGTAAAGATCGGGTGATACCCGCAATCTGCAGGATCGGTGTACGGATTGAAAAACCGGGAGTACTCAGCCACACCCATCCCGGTAGTTTGTGGATTGGGGAGCGGGATGGGAACCTATCCGGTCGTTTGAAGAAGGTTCAGGAGCTTTTTAGTGATGTGGGGGTATCCTGCAGAATAAGTACTGAGATTCAAAGAGAAATGTGGAAAAAGTTTGCGTGGAATGCCATCTTCAATATGCTTACGGCAGCAGAAAACCAGACTACCGATTTTTTCTACAATGAGGGCGAACCGGTTGATCAACTCTGGAAACTGGCTGAGGAACTGCAGCTCATTGCAGAAGCTAAAAAGTCAGGCCTCTCCGGGAAGGATCTGAAAGACCTTATATGGGAGACAAGAAACAACGGAGCATTTGTTACGTCCACACTTCACGACAGGCGGAGAGGTAAGCAGCTTGAGTACGATGCCTTTACCGGCGCACTACTGCGTCTGGGGGTAAAATACAATCTCCGGCTTCCTGAATATCTGAAACTGCACCGCAAGCTAAAACTCGTGAATGAGCAGCTATAAGATTGATTGATAAGTTGGATCTGCAGGAATTCTTGTGGGTAATAAGCTCTGCGAAAGTCATCCCGGCCTTTGCGCCGGGATCTCCATACCTTTTACAAGACCGGTTTATAATAGATTATGGAGATGCCGCATCTGAGTGCGGCATGACGATTAAAGAAACGCACCCACAAGAATTCTTGTAGATCCGATAAGTTTTTGTCAGAAAATACCTTTTAAACATGAGTTCGATTATAAAGCAGAACAAAAAGCACTGACGCTGTTAAACGATGATTACGATAATGAGCCTCCATTCGATTCGTATGTGAATATTACAGGTAACTGGTACAGCGAGGATGGTTCTGAATAGGAAATCACCCAACATGGAAATACCGTTTCCTTTTGTGGAAACGTACATAAGGGCTACGGAAAATAGGCGTCTGCTTCGCGGACAGGCACACGTTTTTACCAGTGGTGCAGTGGTGCAGGTGTTCAGCTTGTGCTGAGGCGATATTGATTGATAGCTATTGTTGTTACCACTTAATTAGTATAGCCTTTACAAGGTTTAAATTACTGATTATAAATACTTTGCGTTCTTAGCGCCTTGCTCGTTCATATAGCCTATCGTGCTGGTGTTGCTATGTAGGTCAATACCTATGTATACTGTTTCTATGTCTTTCATAAGAGGTCTCCTATGGATTTGGTTAAAGTGTAAGGAACTTTAATGTACCAAATTAAGGGCGGCCTCTTTTTTATAATACCTTTGCGGTTAATACACTATGCGCCGCAATCGTTCGGGATATTCACTTCATTGCCACACCATTCTTTACTTTCCGGGATCTTTTTGTAGATTCCCTTCAATCATTCTTTACCATTTAACTAAAAGAACCCGGAAGCTATGTTGCATCGACTTACTCTGATTCTACTGCTGATATTTACACTTTCAAGCTCTGTTTTGGCACAGCCTATCAATCAATCGTCACCTGAGGCAGACTGGAGGACACTCTTTAACGGCGAAAACCTGGACGGATGGATTATACCCGAGGGAGATGGCGGCCACTGGCAGGTAGCTGGCGGGGTGATTGATTATGATGCACGAAGCGAAGCCGCCGATGATAAAAACCTGTGGACAGAAGAGGAATTCGGGGATTTTGAATTAAGGCTGGAGTGGCGGCTCAAAGAAACACCCTTTGTTAATCCAAACATAATGGTGATTCGGCCGGATGGAACACCGCAGCGAGATGCTGATGGAGAAATTGTGCGCCTTGCCATGCCTGATTCCGACTCAGGTGTGTACGTTCGCGGAACGTCCAAAGCACAGATTAACATCTGGTCGTGGCCGGTTGGGTCAGGTGAGATCTGGGGATACCGAACCGATCCGGAGATGCCGGACGAGGTAAGAGCCGGTGCAACACCCAATACATTTGCAGATAACCACATTGGGGAGTGGAACCGGTTTGAGATTCGCGTGGAGGGCTCCCGGATTACCGTGACACTGAACGGGAACACAGTGATTGATGATACCGAACTTCCCGGTCTTCCCGGGTCGGGTCCCATTGCTTTACAGCATCACGGTAGCCTCGATGAAAACGGGGAGTGGAACAGCCCGCCCTCACTGGTTCAATTTCGTAATATTGAGATCAGGGAGCTTTAAAACTAAAATTTTTACACTATACGGCTGTAAATGTGAAGTTTTATCGATAGTACTCTCTCACCACCTCCAAGAAACCAATAACAGTTTGAGGGGCCATTTTGGCCGGTGAGAGGTTTGCGTTTATCCTTTGCTGTACAATGTAGAGGCGAACTGAGCGGTGTTGCACTTTCACAATAGTAATGTTCGTGAAATCAAATAACAGTTGCCCGGCATTTACATGAGTACGAAAACGGACGATAAGAATTATAAATCATGAATGTCATTTCATCGATTTTGATTATTTTATGTGATTCAGCCGGAACCTGAACATTCTTCATGTGGCGGGGCTTAGAGGTTGGCAAAGAGGTTCCAAATCACCACAGATGTACTCCGAAAAGTCAGATTAAGAACGGGTGTTTATAACAAGCTTACATAATGTAGACCTCATGCCCTTCTCTGATTCTTTCGAAAGGGGATGGGGTGAGTTTGAAACAATTAAACCTACATTATGTAAGCTTATCTCACTAATTTTCAGAACGTATGACTTTTCGAAGTGGACTCAATTATGAATCTAAACGATATTGACAGGCTGATTTCGCACTTGCGGTCGGGTAGTGATCTCACTTCAGATCAGCGAAATGAAATTGCAGAGCGTCTGGAAGCTTTACAGAGTTCGGGACAACTTTCGCAACTGCATAATGTTTTTGAAAAGCTGTCGGCAAGTGGCATTCATGGCGAACAGTGGGAGGAGGGCATTCATAGAATTTTTAGCATCCTTGGGCCTGCAATCGAAGCTGATCGCATTTGTTTCTATGAGGTTGGTTTTGGTGGCTCAGGTAAAGAAGGTATGGCATGTACTGCCGGATGGCGTTCCTCCTTTAGCGATCGCAGACCGGCTCTTTCAAAACTGGGGCCTTTTTTCTCAAAGTCCGGATTTGGCGACCTGCTGTTCAAACTGGAGGACGGTAAACCATGCCAGCTGCAGGTTTCAGGTTTGCCGATTGGCAGTTTAAAAAAAATGTTGAAGAATGAGGGTGTACAGTCAACGCTGATACTCCCGATTATTCAAAAAGAAAGTTTAGCGGGATTAGTCCGGTTTGATTACACCGGGCGCGAACGATTATGGAGTGATAATGAGATCAGCCTGCTGCAACCCGTTCTTTTCCAGGTCTGTAATCTGATTGAGAAACGGGATCTCGAACAGTATATGCAAAATACATACCGCCAGGCTCAGATTGGCACATGGGAGATGGATCTTGATAAAGGCACGTACAACTGGTCGCCCATCACCCGCGAAATATTTGAAATGGAAGCTGGAGAAGACCCCTCAGAGGAGATGGTGAAATCATTTCTGTTTGATGATGAGCACCGCAAAGAGCTGATGAAGAAAGTGGAAAGGGCACAGATTACCGGTGAGCCGTATGACCTTGAATTTCCTGTTAAAACCGCAAAGGGCAATGTGAAATGGGTGCGTGATACCGGTCAGGCAGAGTTTAAAAACGGGAAGTGTGTTCGGTTACACGGTATTGTGCAGGATATCCATAAACGAAAGCTTGCGGAGTTTGAATCTCAGAAAAATAAACAGCTTCTGGAGGCGATCACACAGCAGACCGATATGGCCGTTTGGGTGAGGGATCATTTGGGGAACATTATATTTGTGAACAACCAGTGGAAAAGCTTCTTTGGGCTGGATTCCCGGAAAGTATCCGGAAAAACACTGTTTGATTTATTTGATCGCAAAACTGCCGGGGAGATGGTAGAATCTGACCGTAAGGTGGTGGAAAAAAACAGGCAGGTGGTTTTCGAGGAATATATTGAAACAGCGTTTGGCCATCGTCATTTTATGGTAAATAAATTTCCGCTGAAAGGTATAGCGGGACTTGAAGATGCCGTGGGCGGAATCGGGACGGATATAACCATTATTAAAGAAACCGAAAAACGCCTTCAGGAGGCCGAGGAAAAACTTCGCGAAATTATTGAGCACAGCACCAACTTGTTTTATACGCACGATGTAAGTCATACATTTACTTACCTCAGTCCCCAGTCTATGGACTTTCTTGGCTACCCGCCGGAAGATGCCAAGCGCCGCTGGACAGAGTTTGTGACCGATCATCCGGCGAATGAGTATGGGATGAGGCATACGCAGCGCGCTATTGACACGGGTGAACCGCAACCTCCCTTTGAGCTGCAGCTGCGACGCGGCGATGATGAAATTATTTGGGTTGAGGTAAATGAAGCACCGGTCGTGAAGAACGGAACCACCGTATCCATAGCCGGATCTTTAACCGACATTACAAAACGGAAAAAAGCCCAGGAAAAAATTAAGGAGAGTCTGAAAGAGAAAGAAACTCTGCTCGCCGAAATTCATCACCGGGTAAAAAATAACCTGGCAGTGGTAGCCAGCCTGATGCAGCTGCAGGCCATGGAATCGACATCAGACGAACTGAAAGGCCAGCTGATCGAAAGTGTACTTCGTATCAAATCAATGGCAGGAATTCACGAACACCTTTATAAAACGGAGGACTTTTCCCGGCTCGATTTTACACACAACCTCACTGCACTGGTCAATGATATAATTAACACCATGCAGTTTTCAGCACGAATCCAGCTGGAGTTTGCCTGTGATGAGGTTTTTCTGAGCGTTAACCAGGCAATTCCCTGCTCTTTAATTGTGAACGAAGTAATTACAAACATTATTAAACACGGGTTTAAAGGCCTTAAGGAGGGGACGATATGGCTGGAACTTTCCTGTTCCGGAGACGGGGAGGCAGACGAACAAATCTCTCTTAGCATTAAAGACAATGGAGCAGGCTTCCCGGAAGATTTTGACCCGGAATCAACAAATACATTGGGAATGCAGTTAATTAAAACACTGTCAGGTCAATTGCTCGGTACCTACCAGTTCGAATCACAGGAGAAAGGTGCAGCATTCCATCTAAGGTTTAAGAAAAGAGCGGATCAGTCTCTGCCAACCGGCTGACCTAATACTGCAACTGGTTTAGAATCACTCTACATTAAGCTAATGCCATTTATTAAAGCCATTCGTCGTTTTTTTTCAGTCCGCAGGCCGCTGCCCGGTTCCATTCAGGAATGGCTTTCGGTTTCAGTACCCGTCTATCGCTATCTCAATCAGGCTCAGCAATCTAAGCTTCGGAAGCGCATGAGTGTATTTCTGGCTGAAAAGCTGTTTGAAGGATGTGCCGGGCTCACAGTTACGGATGAGATGAAATGTGTGATTGCTGCTTATGGCAGCCTGCTTATCCTGGAAGAACCTTCGGGCTACTATCCTGAGCTGAGTGCGATCCTGATTTACCCCGATGACTATATTGCGCCGGTGTATACGGAAAACCCGGATGGTGTTGTAACTGAAGGTGAAGAGCGCCGGCAGGGGGAATCGTGGGATTCGGGCAGTGTGGTGCTTTCATGGAGTGATATCCGCAATACAACACTCAATAGCGGGAACGCGCACAACCTGATTATCCATGAATTTGCGCACCAGCTTGATGATCAATACGGACTTTCAGCAGGTATTCGTACTGATGGCACAACAAGCGGAGGGGACGAATGGACCCTGGATCTTGCTAAAATCTACACCGATCTTTTGGATGCGAGCCGTTGCAACCGCAATGTGAAACCACTGGACCTCTATGGAGCTACCAGCCCTGCCGAATGTTTTGCCGTCGTTATGGAGGCATTTATTGAATCCCCTCGAAAACTGCAGCTGCGCTATGGCAATGCATACCGGCAGCTTACAGATTTTTTCGGCATCGATCCCGGCAGAATGTGGGGATATCGGTAACGGGATCCTGATCTGCGATGGTTAACAATTTCTTAACACACATTAGCAGGTATTCTTCTAAAATAATGTTCAACAAATTTTATATTGCGGATCTTGAAATTTTTAGATAAGTGGTGATTTTGCTCAAAATTAATCTGCGTTTTACTAAAGTGATGATCATATGAACTATACGTTTTTTGATTTTCTACAGCTCATCGGCTCGCTTGGGATCTTCATCTACGGGATGAAAATTTTCAGCGATGGGCTTCAAAAAGTGGCGGGGAGCAAACTCCGGGCTATCCTGAAAGGCATGACTACCACACGGTTTCGGGGAATTATTACCGGGTTTGGAGCAACAACTGTTACGCAGTCATCCAGTACCACAACCGTAATGGTAGTAAGTTTTGTGAATGCAGGACTCATCACGTTTATTGAGTCTACAGGTGTGATTATGGGGGCCAATATAGGGACCACGGTCACAGCATGGATGGTCTCTATATTTGGGTTTAAAATGCAGATCACCCCGATTGCGGTTATGCTGATCGGGATTTTCTTTCCATTCATGTTTTTTGGAAAAGAGAAGCTGCAAAGCCTTGCCGAGGCGATGATCGGGTTTGGTATCCTCTTTATCGGACTTGAATTTATCAAAAATAATGTGCCGGATATAAGCGATAACCCCGAAATGTTTGTGTTTTTGGATTCGTTTACAGAGTTCGGTTTTCTTTCAATTCTGCTATTTGTTTTAGCAGGTACCGTTCTCACCCTGCTCACGCAATCCTCTTCGGCGGCAACCGCCATTACGCTTGTAATGCTTTTCCAGGGGTGGATCGACTTTCCGATAGCGGCTGCCATGGTGCTTGGTGAAAATATCGGCACCACGGTGACGGCCAATATTGCTGCGATTATCGGGAATGTTCACGCCAAACGTGCGGCACGTTTTCACTTTGTATTCAATGTGTTTGGTGTGATATGGATGCTGATCCTGCTGCAGCCATTTTTGATAGGAATCGACAACATTATGACCTACTTCTCCCCGGATGTGGGATCCGTTTTTGAAGCTGCTGATGAAGTGGGACGGGCAAATGCAACACTGGCGCTTTCATTATTTCACACTACATTTAATATATTAAATGTGCTGCTGTTGGTCGGCTTTGTGCCTCAGATCATTCGTATGGTTGAGAAATTTCAAAAAGAAAAGAAATCGTCCGACAACAAATTTCGCCTTCAGTATATCTCTTCCGGGATGATGTCATCAGCCGAAATGTCCATAGAGCAGGCGAGAAAAGAGGTAGAGCTGTTTGCTAAGCTGATTGAAAAAATGCATTACAGTTTCCAGGGGCTATTCTTCAAAAAGCAGAAAAAACATGAGAAGTTCCTCAAGAAAATAAAGAAACGGGAAGAGATTACTGACAACATCGAACTTGAAATTGCTGAATATCTTACCCGGATTTCGAGTTTTAATTTGTCAGAAACAGCTACAAGAAAGATTCGTTCTATGCACAGCATCATCAACGATCTTGAACGGGTTGGCGATATTTATTTCCAGATGTCAAAAACCTTTGAGGATATGCAGAATAACGATATCAAACTGCCAGAAGATGCAACTGAAGAGATTGGGCAGATGCTGGACCTCCTGCTAAAAGCCATACGCCTTGTTCGCAAAAATTTGGATATGAACAACGGCGAGCTCAACCTGGAACAGGCTATTGATGCGGAACAACAGATTGATGATCTGCGGGATCAGCTTATGGAGAAGCACTATCAGCGCCTTGAAGAAAAATCCTACTCAAACAAAGCCGGGTTCATTTACCTTGATTACCTCAAACGGATGGAAAAAATTGGAGATCACCTTTTTAATGTAAATGAAGCACTTGCAGGGCGTAAAGTGAAATCCGCCTATGGACGGGTAGTAGAAGACCGGGAATGAGACCTATAAAAAGGCAGTAACATTGAAATAACAGAAGCAGCAACAGGCTATTTTCGTTTATCTTTTACATATATTGCTTTGGATTGGCCTTCACCCACCGAACGTTCCTCTATTTCGAAAAGATTCATGGCTTTTACAAGTTCACCCAGCTTTTGAAAACCGTAGTTTCTGGGGTCAAACCCCGGTGACTGTTTAGCAATGTAACTGCCCACCGGCGCAAGGTGAGCCCAGCCGCTTTCGTCGGAGGAGGCTTCCACTGCATTGCGAACCAGGTTTACAAGTTTAGTGTCCTGCTTTAACTCGTTAATAGGTTTACGTTTTTTGTGGGTTTTTTCATCCTCATCATGCTTAAGAACTTCCGTGTAGATAAATTTATCGCAAGCCGCAACGAAGGGATCCGGCGTTTTCTTCTCACCAAAGCCATATACCGTTAATCCTGACTCCCGGATTCGGGCCGCAAGTTTTGTGAAATCACTGTCGCTGCTTACCAAACAGAACCCATCAAACCTGCCGGTATAAAGTAGATCCATTGCGTCGATGATAAGGGCACTATCAGTAGCATTTTTTCCTTTGGTGTACCCAAATTGCTGTATCGGCTGGATGGAATGCTGTAGCAAGATATCTTTCCAGCCACGGAGTTGCGGCAGAGTCCAGTCTCCGTAAATTCGTTTTACGTTTGCA
Organism: Balneolaceae bacterium; assembly: GCA_041686215.1. Taxonomy (GTDB): domain Bacteria; phylum Bacteroidota; class Rhodothermia; order Balneolales; family Balneolaceae; genus SW132. The sequence goes on from JAWLEH010000018.1 coordinate 27,351, forward strand.
ATACCGTATTTAGCAACTTCGGCCAGCAGATTTTCTGTGATAGATGGCTGAGCATTATCTGCATCGATTAGTATGGCAAGGTTGTCAGTATTTTTTTGTTCCATTCTCCCGGGGATGTTTTGTGCAGGTTCGTTTGGTGGTTTGAATGACGAGATTCATAATCATGTCTCTACAACTTTTTTCAAAGTATGAACTATTTTGGAGTAAAGTTGATAAATACCCGAATGATTTTGTATTTATAAGGATAACAACAGTTTCGTGCCTGCGTTTTATAAGCACGTACATCTGGCCGAACTGCATGATGTACGGTCCGTCAGTGGCCGGTGAATAATAACACACAATTGAATAAGGAGTCGAATAATGCCAAAGTGTGAATTGTATAAGGATGTGAAAGGCGAATGGAGATGGCGAAGAACCAATAAAAAAGGTGACATTGAAGCGTTCTCCAAAAAAGGTTTTGAAGATGAAGAAGAGTGCAAAAAAAATGGGAAAGAAGAAGGGAACTGCACCAGTTTTAGAAAGGGGGCGTTCCACTAATAAAGAGAGTGTATCCTAACATGAATTTGAAAACGGAGGGGCGCCATGCTCTCCTCCGTTTTTGTTTTTGTTCTGTTTGATCTGCAAATATTAATTAATATGAATTAGGGATTGGCTGAAAGATCCCTTATTTTTGTAATGTTAATTTTAATCCCACCTATGGTACGGTAATTTTTTTGGAAACGACACGGTATTGCCCTTCTTTTCAATTGATGAACACTTAGGTGTATAAATACTTCTATACAATTATGAGTAAGCAAACAGGTAAAGTAAAATGGTTTGACGCAGAAAAAGGCTTTGGATTTATTCAGCCAGATGAAGGCGGAAAAGACATTTTTTGTCACAGAAATAACGTAGAAAATCTTGGATTCCAGGAAGGTCTTGAAGACGGTGAAGCCGTTGAATTTAATGTAGAAGAGACTCCTAAAGGTCTGAGCGCTACAGATGTTGTAAGTCTTATTTACGAATAAGCATCAGACAAACAGTTTAACTGTTTTAAAAGCCGTGTTTTCTTTGAAAGCACGGCTTTTTCTTTTTGACCCTGCTGTAGATCTTTACACTTTATTTACGCTTCCAGGTAAGCTTTGGTTATCTTCGCAAAGGTAGAGGGCTGATCCAGAAACGCGTAGTGGCCTGCATTTTCTATTGTAACAAGAGCACTGTTTTTTATTCCTTTCTCAAATTGTTTTCCCGCAGAGAGCGGGGTCGCGGTATCATTGACTCCCCATATCAGTAGCATCTCATGTTCAATCTCTCCAAGCCGGCTGTCAAAATGTTCATTGACGGATTTTACAAACGTTTCTCTCATCACCCCGGAGAGTTTCTGATAGTCGGATGAGCCAAGGGATTTCCAAAGAGCAGTTTGCCGAATCCAGCCAAGGGCTTTTTCACGCAAATTGGGTGGAAGCAGCAACGCCGGGGCTTTCAGCACTTTTGCAAGAGTCGTTTTATAGTAGAACTTCCAGGAGCGCTTTGGTTTTAGTCCGGCACCACCGGTTATGACCATTTTGTCAAACAGGAGACGCGTATTCTCGTCGAGTAAAAGCTTGAGTAGTATCCGGTTACCAAATGAATGCACAAGAATATCGGGTGTTTTCTCCGGAAATGTTTGGATAGTGAATGATTCAATCAGTCCGGCATAATCTGAAACTGTCCAGGAGGTGCCGGGTTCCGGTGTTTTACCAAAACCTGGCAGATCTACCAACACGCATTTTCTGATACCGGTAAGGCGGCGGGCGAGGGGCATCATCACCTCTGAACTACTACCCCAGCCATGAAGGATGATCAGGGGTTTCCCATGTCCAAGAGCATACCAGGTGACATCCAATGATTGATAAGAGAACTGATTCCGGGTAATATCCATTAAAAGTGTAAGGAAGTTGCGGATTTCTGATCATATAAGGTAAGGCTGAACCACTAAACAGAAAAAAATGAAGAGAAAAATATTCTTTTGGATCGACAGACTTCACATACGCCGAAGCGAACGTATAGCACTCTCCATATTGATGTGTTTTCTGGTGCTCCTGAGTGCTATTGCATTCTTCGCTGAATCAAAACCTGGTGCAGACACGGATCATTACGCAGAACTTGAGCGAGTTTTTAACGAGCGCTCCCTTGTACAACAACAAGAACACGAAGCCATAATGACCCGGTACACTCCATTAGATCAATCCACATCCACGGGATACAATGAGCCGGGTGATGAGGAAATGAAAGAAAACGTAAAAACCCCAATTCTTCAGGAACCCGCACAAGAATTAACCGATACAACACGTATTAACATAAACACGGCAAAGGCTGAAGAACTGCAGCAGCTACCCGGTATCGGGCCGGCTTACTCCGAGCGCATTGTTGAATGGCGCAGTGAAAATGGTAAGTTCACGGATGTAGAACAGCTTTTGGAAATTCGGGGAATTGGGCCGGCAAGGCTTGAAAAGATTAAAGCCCTGGTTGAGTTGTAATTGCACGTTTCCTGTCTCGCCGTGTTTCAGTATTTTAACATTAATGAGCAATCGGCGACACTGCGCCGAATAACGATTCAGGAATCTTATGGCGAACAAAATTTTATGGGCTGACGATGAAATCGATCAGCTGAAATCTCACATTATCTTTTTGGAAAAAAAAGGATTCAACATCACACCGGTTACAAATGGTGAGGATGCTGTATCTATGATTAAAGAAGAGGTGTTTGATCTTGTTTTTCTGGATGAACAGATGCCGGGAATGGACGGGCTTGCCACTCTTGAGAAAATCCAGTTTTCACAACCTTCTCTGCCCGTCGTGATGATCACCAAGAGTGAGGAAGAGTCTATTATGGAAGATGCAATTGGCAATAAAATTGCGGACTATCTCATCAAACCGGTGAACCCGAATCAAATTCTTCTTTCAATCAAACGAACGCTTGATAAGCGGCGTATTGAGAACGAAAAGTCTGCCCAAACCTACTTAAAGAACTTTAATCAGCTCTCTGCCCGGTTTAATGAACAAACAGACTGGAGGGGCTGGATCGATATATACCGAACGTTAACCAACTGGGAGATGAACCTGGAGAATAGTGATGAGGGCCTTCAGCAGGTTTTTCAGGATCAGTTCCAGCAGGCAAACCAGGCGTTTGGCAGGTTTGTAGATTTGGAGTATAAATCGTGGTTGAGCAAAGAACCGGGTGATCGGCCCGTACTAAGTAAAGATTTACTGAAAGAGACTGTATTTCCACGTCTGAAAAATGACGAAACCGTGGTTTTCTTCCTGATTGACTGCATGCGGTATGATCAATGGGTATTATTTGAGCGGATATTAACGCAATACTTTTCCATTGAAACCGACTTTTATTATTCCATACTACCCACAGCAACACCTTACTCAAGAAATTCAATTTTTTCCGGGTTATTTCCGCTGGAAATTAAACAGCGCCATCCTCAGCTTTGGGAAATGGGACAGGATGAAAATTCTCTGAATCAACACGAGGAAGAGTTGCTGGAAATTTATATGGCACGCAATCACCTGAAGCAGCCGTTTCGGTATGAAAAGGTGATTAATCCGGATGAGGGAAATAAGATTGCAGGAAATATGTCGGACTACACTCAGTCTGCTTTTAGTGCAATTGTTTACAATTTTGTGGATACACTGGTTCACAGCCGGTCTGATTCAGACGTGCTAAAACAATTGTCACCGGATGTTCCTGCCTTCCGGTCACTTACAGAATCGTGGTTTCAACACTCATCTCTGCTTCAAATGTTTCAAGAGCTGGCAGATGAAGATGTAACGATTGTAGTATCTACCGACCACGGGGCTGTACGATCGATGAGAGACACGAAAGTATTTGGCGACAGGGATGCGGCAACAAATCTTCGCTACAAATATGGCCGTAACCTGAAGGCCGAAGAGAACGCTGCTATCTTTATAGACAAACCGGAAGAGTATTTTCTTCCCTCGCCTCCCAAAGCGAATAGCTATATCATAGCAAAGGAAGACTATTATTTTGTGTATCCTACAAATTACCACCGGTTTCAGAACTTGTATAAGGATACATTTCAGCATGGCGGCGCATCAATGGAAGAGATGATATTACCGGTTGCTACCCTCAAACCCCGCGTTTAGCACATGAAAGAAGTAATTACCCGTAGTGAGGAGGAGACATTAAATCTTGCAGCTGAGATAGGCCGTAACTCCTCCCCCGGAGATGTTCTTTGTCTGAAAGGGGAACTGGGTGCGGGTAAAACTCATTTTGTAAAGGGGTTTGTCACTGCTTTTGGTATAGACAGTGATCAGGTATCAAGTCCCACATTTTCCCTGATTAATGAATATATTGGTAATTGCTCCGTGTACCATTTTGATTGTTTCAGGCTTGAAAAGCCGGAAGAAGCACTTGAAATTGGTGCTGAAGAATATTTTTATGGAGACGGCGTTTGCATTATCGAGTGGCCGGATCGCATTGCGTCTATCCTGCCCGGCAACGTTAAGTATATTGAAATATCCTCGATAAACAGTACCACAAGGAGTATACGATTACCCGATTGATTGCAAAGCAGAAGTAAACAACGATGCCTACAAAAAAACGAAGACTTTCATACAGACTTGACCTTCTTCCGGTGATTTTACCCTATCACCGGAGAGCAACAAATATCATTCAGCTGGGTGATTTGGTTTATTACGGTCCGTCACCTGAATATTACGGCATCGGAGAGGTAGTAGACACGAGTGACAAATATTGTATTGTGGATTTCAGGGGAACAGGGCTTTTGGGTATTCAAAAAGATGTGTTTTCAAATAAATATATTATCCCCATTCACAAACTGAATCTGGGTAATCTTCTTAAATCTACCTGATAGCGAAAGCTGATTGTAAACTTGTGCTATCCTGCTTCATTTTCCTGCTTCCTCTCTTTTCCCGCAACCCAGATTAACACCGCAACCGTGAGCCCCGGATAAAAAGGTTCAACGCCTTTGTACAAATATCCCTCATCCCCGGCCGGGTAGAGCGTACCAAGGATTAACCAACCTAATGAAATAAGAATAGGAACAATCAGCGCCGTTATACTCCAGGAGGTCTTCAGCTGAAACGTGGGTAAGTAAATTCCCAATACAGGAATGAGCAAACCTGGAATACAAACAGATCCGATAACATACCAAAGATCGATAACGCTTGGATAAATGACCGTAAGAACAATACCGATCAAAGCCGATAATACGATACCCAAACGGGTGAGCCGATTAGGGGGAGTATTTGGAAACGTGGTACGCAGAAAATCACGCCCAAGAGTTTGCCCGCTGATGAACAGGTAGCTATCAAGTGTAGACATGATGGTTGCAAGAAGGGTGACGAAAAAGAGTCCTTTTAGTCCCGCGGGCAGAAGCTGGTCAGCCAGTATTGGATAGGAGAGAACCGGGTTTTCGAGGCCGGATCCAAGAATTGTAAATGCATAGAGGCCGGTAAAACAGGTTAAAAAATCGAATACAACCCAGAATCCAACAGAGATGAAAATACCGTTCCGGGCGGTTTTGGGTGATTCTGCTGCCGCTGCACGCTGATGGAAACTGGGGTCTACAAATGTCCAAAGAGCGATAAAAAACCAAACTAAAATGTACTGCCAGCTAAAACCGCCGGTAAATGTGGTATGAAGTTCCGGCAGCTCTGAAAATAATGTCCCTAATCCGCCGAAATGCATCATACTAAATGCAAGAAGCATGATAAACCCCCCGAACATAAGAATGATCTGGAGAATATCGGTCCGTATGACAGCACCAAAGCCGCCAATTGTGATATAGAGCACAGAGAAGAGAGCTACCAATGCCGCATAAACCAGGTAAGGGGTGTCGTCACCGATCATAAATTGAAAAAGGACACCCAGCATTAGGATATAGGGCGCCGGGCTGACAAGAATAAAAATGGGTATGGCGCTGATGCGACCGGCCAGCGAATTATACCGGTTGGTGATGGCCTCGGGAATGGTCAGTGCTTTGTTCAGTCGTATTTTACCGGCAAGAAATACTGCAAATACTGCTGAAAACAGGTAGAACGGAACTCCAAAAATGAGCCATTGCGAAATGCCAAACTGGTAGCTGAATTCACCCACGCCAAGAATGCCGCCATACCAGGTTGATACAAGTGTGGCCACAAATGCGGGTATGGTAACTTTTCGGCCGCTTAAAAGAAATTGCTCCTCGTTTTCTTCCTGCCAGCCTTTTTTCCAGCTCAGCCAGATCAGAAACCCAAAATAAAGAACAATTAAAAGCCAGTCGGCAGTAACCAGGGATGCGCTCACGTCAGGCGGTTGTTTCTTCGTTGTGATTAATAATCAGCAAAAGATCACCTTTCTCATATGTAATCTCAATTTCGGGTGCCACCGTTTCATTGGAAGAACCGTCAAACTCGCCATTTTTTAGGGTATCGTTGTTTAACTCGTATTTTAGTCCCTTGCTATTGATCCCTGAAACGGATCCTGAGAGTGGAAACAGACTAAGGGTGGTGTGCCGTGGAAATGATTGCCGGAATGCGGGCTCAATTAGCATCGTTTTGCAGTAGGTGTCAAGAAAAACAAGTTGATTAAACAGGTAATTGAACTGTTTCATTACGGATAGGTTCTTAAGGGTATGATCCAGACGAAAACCCGTTGCACCGAATACGGTGATATCCGTAATCTGTTGCTCTACTGCATATATGAGAGCTTTTTCGAGATCATTACTGTTTTGGTCGGATTTTTCTATAATGGGGTAATCATCGGTGTCAAGGTGCAGGTAGCTGTCGAGGTCCCCGATAACAATATCCGGAACAAGGCCAAGTATACGTGCATGGTTACCGCCACCATCTGCGGCTATAAACAGGTCAGAGCTAACAAGAGCCTGTTCAATCTGTTCTTTTCCAGGAGGCCTTCCGTTGCATAAAATTACTCCATATTTCTTTCCAATTTTCATACAGGTAGTCCGTTTGATACTGTTTGAATGAAAATCATCAAATTAAATTTGATTCCAAAGTCAGGAACTGTGATTTTAACAGGCTATTTTTCATGCTAATGATAAAGATTTTTTATGTTTAAACAGTTCATCAATAAGATAAAGCAGTATCACCGTATTGGGGTTTATTCTCATATCCGGCCTGATGGAGATTGCATTGGCGCACAGGTGGCATTATGTATTTGGCTTGAGAAGAACGGGTTTGATCCTGTGGCTTTTAACGATGATGATATTGCAGAGAACCTGGTATGGATTACCGAATACTTTCCGATAGAAAAAGCTACGCGACCGCGGGTAGAATCTTGTGAATGTTTTATTGTTGTAGATGGGAATGCCCCTCACCGGTTTGGATCGTATAAGGAATTCCAGGAAGAGAATCGCCGCCCGGTTTTTATGATAGACCATCATCCCAACCCCGAGGATGCTTTTGATCTCTCGATTTCTATTGATGATGCCTCTTCTACCTGCGAACTGATCTATAATCTATATAAAGAACACGATATTGAACAAATTGATGTAGATGTTGCCAAGGCACTCTATACCGGGTTAATTACGGATACAGGTTCTCTTCAGTACGATAGTGTTAAGCCCAAAACGATGCTCGCTGCAGCGGAGCTTCTGGACCGGGGGGAATTCCGGCCCAATCTTGTTGCCGAACGGGTTTTTTCCAATCAAACATTGCCTCAGCTTCAATTGCTTAGCCTGGCACTAAGCACGATTCAGCTATTCGAAAACAATCAGATTGCAGTGATGACCGTTACCAAAGAGATGCTTGACAAAACCGGAACCACAAATGCGGATACTGGAGGGTTTGTGAGTTATCCTCTGAGTATTACCGGCATAAAAGCTGCAGTTCTGCTAAAAGATTTAGATGATGATGGCATTAAAATGAGCCTGCGATCAAAAAGTGAAGTGGACGTAAATAAATGGGCGCGACACATGGGCGGTGGCGGCCATAAAAAAGCGGCCGGCGCATGGCATAAGGGTCCGCTTGATAAAGCGATTGAAGTGACGGTAGAGATCGGATCCAAACAGATTCAACAGCTTGAAATTGAAGAGCCTACAACCATATAGCTTCCTTTTCATCACCGCGCTTGTATTATTACAATGCTCGGCTGACCAAAACTCCACTTCAAATAATGTGGCAGACCTTCCATTTTCGGCCGCACTCGTAGAAGATAGTGTTCAATCCGGGCAACATATAAAGAACGCTCAGTCCGACAGCCTATCAGGGACTATTGATACCAGCCGCGAGAATGCAATCACCTCCGCGGTTGAAAAAGCCAGTTCTTCAGTTGTAAGTATTATGATAACATCTCAGTCAGAAAGCCAGGGATACGCGAGCGATGAATTTTTGAGGCACTTTTTTGGAGATCAATTTCAGCGCGATAACAACCGGATGGGGTCCGGGTTTATTATTAGTGATGACGGGCTTGTGGTAACCAACCAACATGTTGTGGGAAATAATCCTTCGGAAATTATGATCTCTACTATATATGGGTCAAGCTACCGGGCCGAATTGGTTGGAAGTGATGAACTTACCGATATTGCTCTGTTGAAAATAGAGTCTAATGAAGCGTTTCCGTTTATTGAATTAAGTAATTCAGATGACGTTCGTGTCGGAGAGTGGGCCATCGCGCTGGGGAATCCCTTTGGTCTTTTTGAGGATGGGCAGCCAACGGTTACGGTGGGTGTTGTAAGTGCGAAGAATCGGGATTTCCGGCCAGACCCGTCAAATCCACGTGTATATATGGATATGATTCAAACGGATGCATCGATTAACCGGGGGAATTCGGGCGGACCCCTGCTGAACAGTGAGGGTGAGGTGATCGGGATCAACACATTCATTTTTACCGGCGGAACGGGGAGTGGTTTTGTGGGACTCGGGTTTGCAATTCCGAGTAACCGAATAGACCGGATAATCTCGCAGCTATTGTCAAGTGGCAGTGTGGTGCTGGACTATAACCCCGGAATGGATTTTACAGGGATGAACGAACAGTTGGTTTATCGCTACAGACTGCCGTATGTTCAGGGTTTACTGGTAACAAGTGTGAACAAAGATGGTCCGGCTTATGAGTGCGGAATTATGCCCGGAGATATTATCCTGAAAATTGGAGAGGAGCGGGTGGTAAGTGAAATGCACGGCTGGGCGTTGTTACGGGAATATAAAGAGGGGGAGGAGATGAATATCGAGCTTCTACGTGAAAACAAGCACTATCAGACCTCAATGCAGCTGCGCCAAAAAGTAACCGCCACAACCGAATAAGATTCAGCTCTTAGCCGAAAGCAAAAAAGCCACATCCAAATAAATTATTTTGGATATGGCTTTTTGCCTCTTGATCTCTCCAACATAAAAAACTTTTTAAGCCCTCCGCTTGACTATCTGAATTCTTTCTTAATCAATAGTCACAGGTATGATCAAAAAAATGCCAATCCCTTACACTTTTTTTTAAAAAAATCTTTGCGCTTTTTATTGTCTTCTGTGCATAATTTGTTATTTGTGGTGCAATTTTTTGAATTACATCATATTTCCTGAGAGTGAAATGTCGAAAAGGGAGAGAATGAAAGTGTCTGTCTCAAAAAAAATTGTAATTTATTAACATTAATTTTGGACTATTTATCATAAATAATGTTTATTTACAGATGTATTTAAATGTACATGAAAAAGAAATCAGGCAGATTTACTACAGGAGTAAAAAAGGACAAAGTAGTTTAGATGGTTTAAAGCCAAAAATATTTTAAGAGGGGGTAACGGACGTCCTAAGAGTATCTGTTGTATGAGTCTGTAAAAACAGGAAGAGATGATGGAAACCATTGAAATCGACCGGTCTGTGTATGTGTTAAGGGAAAATTTAAATAATACGGCAAGGGTATCGGAATGGGCTGAGCTGATGGGATATACGTGCCCGAAAAGATTTGCCCGAATATTTTTGCGTCATTATTGTTACCGTCCGCAGAAAGTTCTGGAATCCGTGAGGATAAAAAGTATTGCGAACCAGCTCAGGTCCGGCAAATGGTCTAACTTTGAAATAGCGAGGGCACATGGCATTCCGGATGAGGTGGCTCTCAACAAGTTTGTGAATTATCATTTGGGATGTTCTCCGACGCGTATTAAGAGATTATCGGAATTGGAATTGCAACAGATCATGCAGGATATGAACCTTAAAATGATTGTTGCGGAAAGTTAGTCTCTTCAGCCAGCAGAAGTAAATAACGCTTATTTTTCACTCATTATCATAGATATGGGATAATGATCACTATATCCTGTTTCGGGATTAAATGAGCTTGGTGTTGAAGGACGACCAAAGCGGACAGGATTCGGATATCGGCCACCGCTTACCATTTCAGGAAACATTTCAATACGAATCTTTTCACCGTTTGGAAACTGTCCGGGCCGCAGTTTAGAGCTTTTTAAGATTCCCCCTTTAGACACCAAAAATTGATCAAGGGTGAGCGGAAAATTATTGTAGTAATAACTTCCGGCTTGCTCAGCATATGTCTTCCACATCATGTTATATAATCTTGGGATGATTGAATAGCGTACTTTAACCTCGGAATTTGTTGAAAGAGCATATTCCACCATCGAGCGATTATAGCACTCATCATTAAAATCGCCCATGATGTAAACCGGTATTTTATTTCCACGGATTTCAAAAATTCGCTCCATCCAGTAACTCAGGGTTTCCGCTGCGATGATTCGATAGGGTTCGGTTTCGTATACACCCCCGCCGCGTGCTGGCCAATGGTTTCCAATAAGGATAAATTCTCTGCCTTGCTCAGTACGCATGTTTACCTGGAAGAGGTCGCGCGTTGCGCTGCGCTTCAAAACTTCATAATGAAACTGCTCTTCGGCCGTGAAGAGGTCTGAATCATAAATAAACGCAATATCGATTCCACGATGATCACTGGTGTCGTGATGTGCAACTCCGTAATTTCGATTGAGCGGACTCAGTTTTTCCACCAGTTTATCGAGAACAGGCTTATTCTCAACTTCACACAGCCCCAGTACATCCGGCCCTAACCCGTTGTTCATTTTCCTGATGATGGATGAAAGCTGATGTAGTTTTTTCTCCAGTACATTAGAATTCCAGCCTTTCAATTCGCTTTTCAGCCGGCTTTTCAAATAGTCGGGCCGTTGAGGCGAATCTTCCACATCAAACAGGTTTTCGACATTCCACCAGGCGATGTAATAATTTTTCATTGGATTTATTGTTTTGTGCCAGTGCTAATCAAGCAATCTGATTATAGAATTTCGCATTATTCAGCCTATTAGGTTTATTTAAAAAGTGCACGAATAATGTTGAAATTATCCTGCGTGTACTCACTTTTTTCTAAAAACTTGGCAAAAAGTATGAACCTGATCAATATATCAGCGAGCACAAGCAGGTCCTAGTCTCAGGTATTGGCACTTTCGACCATTGAATAACCCATTCGGCTATAGCTTCAAGCTCACATAATCGATCCTTCGGCTGCTGTCGTATATAATATACACACTATTTAAAATTAAGGATCAGCCAGCAAAATTTAGAGCTGTATAAAAATGATCTTCAATCTGATTTTAAAACTTTTGCGATAAAAATGAAGTTGAGATCTTGAATGATATAATGCTAAAGACCATGTCTGTCTCGGCAAACTGAGCGTCTTTAAGTCCCCATTTTCCCGATCTGGTTACACATAGCAAAATGAACAACCAACTGCCCAATATCCTCAACGAAATTGTAATTGCAAGATATGATGGCGGAATGCAAGCAATTTGGTAGTGAATAGTGTTCGAGGTTTAAACGGATGAGTTAGGATTTGTGATGAGTTTTTAACTTTTAATTCATCAATCATATACCCGGCCCTTTCCCTGGCGCTCAAACTCGCGATTAATTTCTTCACGAATTCCAGATCCCTGACCTCCGTAACCTTGTCTTAACGTTCGGCTAAGTTTACTAAAAAAGTTTTGTTCACCAAGTTGTTGCAAAAAATTTGCATATGAGCTCAGGACCGGATTATTAATTTCCTGACCTACTGCCCCTGCAAATTTAAAGAAATTATCAAACTCATCAGCTGCAGCCGCGGGATCTTTTGATACATCTATGTTTGATAAGGCTTCAATCGCTCTCGCTAATCCGCTGACATTTTCAAATCTTTCTATATTTAATTCTGCACTGCTAAGAATACCAGATATAGAATTCAAATTACTTTTAGCTCTGTTCAATATATTTCTTATTTCACTTTCTCCTATAGTATTTGCAGCTGCATCAAATACTTGCTGGGCCTCGCTCACATGCGAGTCTATAATTTGAATGGCCTCGTTCATATCTTCAATTTCATCATCACTAAACCAATTCCAAAACTTCCACCATTTCCCATATACTGTGGCACTTCCATACTGTGGACTCATACTCTCCTTCTGCACGGTATGCACAAGTTCATGAGCTATCAATCTGCGACCTTCGGTGGTGCCTGGCTTATACTCTCCTCGATTGAAATAGATATCATTTCCTACTGTAAATGCTCTTGCACCAAGATTGTCACTTAACTGAGATGCATCGGGTCCAGTGTGGATTGATAATCTGCTAAAATCTGTCCCCATTTTATTACCCATCTCCTCCTGAGTCTCCGCAGGAAGTGACTGGCCTGTCCCTTGCATTTCTGATATTTTTGAGGAAATAGTCGGAGAAGTGATCATATTTCCGTCATGAGATCGTCGAATTGCCGGCTTCATCTGAATCTCTTCCTCCTCCATGGGCTGCATCTGAAGTTCTTCCTCATCTTCCAGCGCTTGCATTTGCAAGGGCTGATCCGGCATAAGCATCACGGCATCCGCCACCCGGTCTGCCTGCTGCTCGAGACGATCGTCCGGCTTACCGATCTTGAGCTTTGGTTTGATATTATTCTGAATTGATGGTCGTTTACTTAATGGTTCTGCCCACATATTGGCCTCTATATTTTAATTAAAATGTTCGGCGGTTTTTGTGAAGTTCTCGTTTAATCCCTTCCACCAGGTCCATTTTTCTGATCATTTTACTATTCCTGCCCAGGGCTTTTAAAGAACTGTGCTGAACGATATTAATAATCGTTCCGCCCGAGAGTTCATGCTCTTTTGCGATGGCCTCCAGGTCGATTTTTGGCTCCAGCTCAACTGATCTGCTAAACCCTTTTCTCCAGAGCTCATACCGCTGTTTGGCGCCCGGTACCGGGAAATGAATAAGAGTTTGAAAGCGTCTCAGAAATGCACTGTCGATATTGTTTTTCAGGTTTGATGCAAGGATCACCAATCCGTTGTGGTCCTCAATCCGCTGCAGAAGATAGGAGACCTGCTGATTGGCAAACCGATCATGCGCATCTTTCGTGGCGGTTCGATTGCCAAAAAGGGCATCCGCTTCATCAAAGAAGAGGATCCAATCTTTACTTTCAGCCCGGTCAAAAATTCTGGCCAGGTTTTTCTCTGTTTCCCCGATATATTTGGAAACGGTCTGCGAGAGATCAATGCGGTAGACATCCCGCCCGGTTTTTTTGCCAAGGAGTGTTGCCGTCAGCGTTTTCCCTGTCCCCGGGGGGCCGTGGAAGAGGGTTTTGTAGCCGGGCTTGAGGACCTTTTCCATTTCCCAGTCCCTCATGAGTGTTTCACGATGGAGAATCCAGGTTTCAATCTCTGCCAGCTGACTGAAAATCGATTGGCTTAGCACCAGGTCATCCCAATCCATTTTTGTGGTAAGCAATCGGGCCGGAAACTCTGTGCTGAACTGTGGTTTTCGATGCTCCCCAAGGATTAGCAGGTCCAGTACCTGGCGAGATAGCTGAAGTGCACCGCTTAGTGGTGGCTCCCCGTTTTCCATTTCCTCCAGCCGCAGAATATCGGATTTCGAAAATGTGCGGTCTGCATCGAAGGCATTTTGAACGGCAAAACGGCGTTCAAGATTATTCCCGGCCAGAATAAAGGCTGCCGTTTCGCCGGTTGGCAGAAACCCGTGGTGGTGCTTACCTTTTTTTCCGCCAAATTCCGTATAAATCTGTTCGGTCGAACGGTTCTTTGCCAGAAACAGATCCAGCAGCTCAGGCTTGATGTGGGGGACCAGTGCCAGTATCAGCAGAAATCGCTCCTCAAAACCGAGTCTGTGTTCTTTGATAAACCGCGCATAAGCCGACCGGCTGCCGTTCAAAGCGGGTGGCTTGATGTTATAGACATCGTCCGTTTCTGTCTTCTCGCCGGCGTTCAGCTTCGAACGCACTTTCAGTATCTGCCTGAACCAGTCGAGTTCAGCGCTGATATCCCTGGCGTTATGTTGAATATTTTGTTTTACCATTCTGTGTGGATGATGTCTTTGGTCCATGGAAGTTTAATGATGGATATGCTCCATGGAAGGCGATCGATCAATACATCGGGTGTGATACGCTCCACGAAAAGTTTCCAGCCATTTTGCTGTGGAACCAGGTACCCTTCCCTGTTGATGAACGTATCCCGCACACTCCGAACGGAGGTGCCCTTCAGCGCAGACCAGTGCTCGATCACAGAATTGAGTAAGTTCGTTACCTCTTCGGTTTCGCGATTACTCAGGTCAAGATGCCGTGGTAGTGGTTCATTGATATGAATGCCGGTTAAAATCTTATTCAGTATCAGTTCATTCTCTGCCATTTCCGTGTCTCCTGTGGCGATAAATTGCAGGATCAGGGCACCCCGTTCAGCAGCCTGCGGGGTGATAAATGATTTCTCTTTCAGCAACCCGAGCGCATCAAAAAAAATGGGCAGAAAAGGGGCGATCAGAACCAGGCCCGCATTATCCACATCAAGCCGATCGAATTCTGAGTGGCTATATGCCCTCTGCTCCCGCTCGATCTGCAGCGAATCACCCGAATTCTGTTTTTCACTTATTGAGTCATCAGCGTTTTTGAGAAAGGATTTCCATTTTGTAGGCGTAAAAGAATCCGCAGAAATCAGTAATCTGCCGAGAGGGCGGTCCTTTATGCCTGCAACAGTTACCCTGCGCAGCAGGAATTGTACTTGCTTCTGGAAGGTTTGGCGTTGAGCATTCCGATTGCTTTGCTTACCTGAATTGACTGTTAACCGCTGAAGTAAATGAAACAGGAAACTCCGTACGGGTTGATCACTCTGGATCGTATGCGAGCTTTTTTGTGCATTTGATCTTGACACATGGAACTGATCACCACCCTGATGCTGCATCCCCTTTAACCAAATATCAAAAGCTGTGCGCCATACCATCAGTCTGAAATTTACACGGTTCAGGGGTGCGAGCGGGGAAGATTCGTGAAGCCTGATGAAATCCTTTATCACTGAAAGGATTATGTTGGTACTCCCGGGATTGCCTGATACAAGCTGAAGTATCTTTTCCAGCGTGGAATCAGGGAGCTGATAAATCAGCCGGCGACCGGATATATCAGAGGAATAGAGAGTTTCAAAGAGCTGTATGAACTCATCAGGTTTTTTAATCATCAGCTCTTCAGCAAGTTTTTCCGGAGATGAGGTTGTGGTTCTTCCGGCCCACCAGGGATATCGTCCCGTTTGTATGAAGAATGAAAACTGCTCCAATGCACTCTGCTGTGTTGAACTGATGCGTGCATCTGCGCCTTCCAGCCTCTTTTGCAAGAAGTGTTCAGATTTGTCGTCCTTGTGGGTTCGTCGCGCAGTCTGTTGCTGTTTATACAGCTGATCCCGGAGCTGTGAGGCGAACTTTTCTGCTAAATCTTCTTCAAAATTTCCTGCTGAAAGTTGGCCAAGATCCACCTCAAGCCGTCTGATTCTAAGGTGATCATGAGGAGAAACCATCTCATCAAAAATCTGCTGGATTTGATGAATGAGATCTAGCTTGTAGAGTTGACTGAGCCTGTTTTGTCCATCCATAGCCTCTTTTCTGGATGAAAACTCGACCTCTAAAATCTGTTTGTAGATCAGATGGTTCTGGCTCATGAGTTAACTCCCGAATAATTTATCGGCAAGCGTATCCTTTCTGGAGCGCGATGGGGCATCAAGACCGCGTTTTTTCAGAATGTCTGATATTCTGTCTTTCGTAAAGAGCGAAACTTCCTCTTTTGTTAAATGTAATCCTGCATTTGTCTCTTTAAGCCGGTTAATCAACTCTGGTACAGGCATATCCTGCGGAATAGTTTCACCCCGGAAATTTAATACGGCCCTTGCATCCCTGGCCGTAAATTCATTCCCTTTAAATTCTGCTCTTGGAATTTCCTCCCGGTCTGTGCCACTGCCGACGCAATTCTCTTTCTGATATCTGAGGAGTAACTCTGTCAGGTTTTCTTTTGAAGCATCCTCTTCAAGTTTCAGGCCGATACAAGT
Organism: Balneolaceae bacterium; assembly: GCA_041686215.1. Classification (GTDB taxonomy): domain Bacteria; phylum Bacteroidota; class Rhodothermia; order Balneolales; family Balneolaceae; genus SW132. Next base: position 43,635 of record JAWLEH010000018.1, read on the forward strand.
TAGAAGCTCCCGGAGATGTCTCTCTTTCTTTAAGTGCCCCGTTTTTAACTCATTCATGGAAAAACCGTTTGATTCCCTTAGGCTTTTTAGTAGTTCTTCTTTCACCTGTTCCTGGCCGGTACTATCAATGTCAATTTTTCTTTCATGAGCAAGAGATAGTATGCTATCAATATCCAGACAGTTCAGAATATCTAAACTGTAACACTCAAAACGAGGCCGGTCAGTGTTTGCTCCACAGTTTTCTTTCTGGTATTCGCGAATTCTTGCTACCAGTTCTTCCGATTCCATCTGTTCTACGGGCAGATTTGGGTCAATACAATTGAGCAATCGTCGTCGCTCTTCAGTATCCTTAAGCGTGGTGGTGCCATCCAGTTCTTCATCAGTAAATCCACCTGTCCTTCGCAAACTTTGGTGAAGCGCCTCAGCCATTTCTAAAAGATCTCTTTCGATTGTTTCTTCGGGGAAACGCATCCTGTAAAACTGATTCATTCTCTTCAGATCATGATCAGCCCAGCAAATCAAAATATCAGGCGGATAGCACCCGGCAGGCTGCCCCACATCTTCAACTTTTACTAATACGGTGACAAGCCCTGTGTCAGAAACCCCCGACTTTTTGTCGGTAAGCGTGTAGTGGAACCGATCCACCCCCCGGAATTCATCACGGGGTTTGTAAAGTATATTTCCCTTTTCATCCAGTTGTTCAACAAACCCGCCTTCTGTTTCCTCCTGTTCAATTTTCACAGAAAGGGACCTGTTTTCCATTCCATAGTCGTTCACGGAAACGTTGATTTCAACCGGCCGGCCGATCGTAGTGACCGCAAAATCAGGACGGGCAAATGGCGGTATATTAACTCTGAAATCACCACCATCATCACACAGGGGTACGCAGCGATCTGTTCCGCAACAGATGTAGGGAAGGGCAAAATCACCGATCACAGCGGGCTCTTCTGCGCTTTCATACAGAACGATAAACGTGCCGCCTTTCGGAACTCCGGCCTGGTGATCAACGCCGGGATGGTTGCGAAGATAGGATGAGAAAACGTCCTTCTGCTGCAGGTAATACTCCCGGCGCCTGAACGCCAGGTACACCCGCAAGAATGTGTTATAAAACAACAGATCCACGAAGCGGTAGAGAAGCGGCGAAAGGTGCTGAATGAAACCGTTAATAGCCTGTACCTGTTCTTCGTCTTCTTTTTTATCAAAATCGATCTCTTCCAGCAAACGCTTTTCGATGAGAATAAAATGAAGAAGTTGTTGCAGGGCTTCTTTATAGCTCTGCTGAAAATCAATAAAATTAAAATCATCGAGACATTCCGGAAGCTGCCGGCAGACGGTTTGGAAGGATTTTGAAATATTGCCCAGACTGTGCAGATCCTCAGTTGTCTCTTCATCGGATCCGAACAGGGGTTCCTGGTGTTCTAATGAATATTTCAAAAGCTGCATCAAGTCCCGGGTAAAGTCGCAATAAGTACTGCGCGCTGATTGATACTCCTCCTGCAAGTCCTCAAAACCACAGCTGTAATCAGGGCTTAAAAGCTCCGCATCGGGATCAAGCTGAAGAGCGGTCAGCTCAAATGGAAGGTTAAACGTTTTTTGCAGGGATTGCAGGTGCTCGATCACCTCACCGTGATGACGGCCGAGAAGACCCTCAATCCGAAGAAACGGGTAGCTGTCCAGGTCGTAATGGAGCGGTGTTTCAATTGGACTGACTATTTCATCCTGATTTTCCGCCTGGTTTTGATAGCTCAATACAGTTACATCACCAGACGGCCCGGCTCTCCGGGTACGGTCGAAATTCCAGTGCAGTTCGAGCGTCTCATCTCCTGTGAAAGAACCTTTCTTTTTAATATTGTAATAAAACGGGATGGATCGCCGGCTCAGCGGCATGTTTTTTTCATCGCTTGGTGTGACGCGTATCAGATCAGGATCTTCGCCATCGGGATCCGGGTTTTGGATTTGATCCAGGTTGAAGGATTCAACCATCAGCACGAGACGTTTGTGAAGCGACACCGCTTTTTCCATCAGGGTTTTCTGGTGGTTGTAAACCGGAGGCTGAACGAAGCCATGGCGATATGCGACAGCCTCTTCCGGCGTCTCCTTCTCTGTTACGGCACGTCCCAGCATCACATGTTTCGGAAACCTCGACATATCCGAACAGCATTCGGAGACCAGCTCAAACGCAGTTTCCCGGAATTCGTCGTAGGCCAGGATCAGGTCTTTCATAAAATCGGAGAAATACTGAATTCCGGGCGTATTTGTTCCTGGATCTGATAGGTCTGTGAGATAGGTTTCAAAATTGTCAATCACGCTGTTGATTTGTGTGCTGTCAAATGGATTTTGCAGATCGTATTCAGCTCCCAGCAGAAGATCGTATACCGAATAAGTTTGGTGCAGGGCTCCCGGCGTTCTCTCCCCCTCTTCATTTTTTTCACCGAACAATGCGTCAAATACAGGCTCAATGGCCGAGTTGTGATGTTCTGTAAAGGAGGAATAAACCCGGCTATGGTCTGCATCGGGATCAAACAAAGTGCGCGGCATTACGATTTCCGGCAGCTCAAACTTCTTCGGATAGAGGTTCCCCACGTTGGCGGAGTGCTCCAGGAGTTCATCCAGGTGATCTTTACTGATAAGGAGTTTCCTCACCGTGAAAATACGATCAATCCCCAGTTCATCACAGGTGTTGCCAAGACACGGTTTGATGTCGTTGTCGTATGTTTCAAGAAACAACAAGACAAACTTGTTTTCCAAAAAAGTGAGATCTTCTCCAAGTGATTTTACATCGGATTCGTCCTCCGGTTTTTCCTGCAGTAACTCATAGAGATCAAACGGGGGATTGGAATTGTCAAACGGAGCGTACGATACCCCTTCGGGAAGCTGGTAGGGCCGATACCACGAAGTTTCGCATTTACCCAGCTTGATGAGATATCCTTCAGAGGTGACGGCGGTACCTTTCGA
>JAWLEH010000222.1:0-2771 GCA_041686215.1 Balneolaceae bacterium
GTCAATAACACATTATACTGGGCATCCGGATTTCAAGCAGACGACATGATGATAAGTCGTATGGATTTAGAGACGAATAATGTTGCAGAAATATTAAATGCTGAAGACCACGGTCTGCTTTCTCCCCTGGGAATAGGGCTGGATCCTCAAAATGAGCATATTTACTGGAGTGACTCTGAAAAGAATTCAATACAAAGAGCCGATTTTACCGGTGAAAGTATAACTACCATTTCAGAGGGCTCGCTTGATACCCCAAGAGACATTGACATTTTCGTGAACGAGATTATTACATCCTCAGAAAATATTTCAGGTATTCCATCGAAGATTGAACTTGAACAAAATTATCCGAATCCATTCAATCCCAGTACCAATATTTCATTTCAGCTTAATGAATCAGAACTGATAACATTGTCGGTTCACGATATTTTAGGAAGGAGAGTGAAAACACTTATAAACAACAGCCGATACGCAATTGGCAGACACACGATTAGCTTTAATGCCGGAGATTTATCAAGCGGCGTGTATATTTATAGGTTAGAGACAGGCAGAAGTGTTCACACCAAAAAGCTGACGCTTATTAAATAGCTTGAATCCTGATTAAATCCAATTATCCCGCTGCTTAGGCAAATGGCAACGCCGTTAGGATAGGTAATCGTGATCCGGTCGGACGGGCCCGCTCCCGGCACCTCCACCGCGGCAAACCCTCCGGACGGCTGGTCGGCCCGGCGTAGTTTGGCCACCCAATAGCTGAAGGTGTGAGTGTTTATGGCCTGCTCGGCGCAAAAAGCTTTCTGAGTCACGCCGCTGGTTTTCCACTGATCCACCAGGGAAAACATGGTCTGAGTTTTTTTCTTGGATGCTGTTGTCATGGGTTTTTGACAAGCAAGCTACCATCTTCACTCACTTCTCGAAAGATGTAATTGGTCGGGTGGATACGTTAAATCAGTAATTTTCATAAACTTGAAGAAAGTAGCTGAAATCTGAATAGGTTAAATACATTAGGAAACCTTTATTAGAAAACTGAAGTAATCTATTCAAGAGTTTATTCTGGTATTCATATCACATACAATAGAGCTTAAAAGAACCAAAAACAGTACAAAAGTTTAAAAATTTAGAATCGCTCCTCCACCGGCTATTCATTATCTTGGCATGTCGAATTTCACACTACATGCTCACAGATCTTCTATGATGACCACCACCCAGGACGCAATATCTCTCGAAAACAAGTACGGTGCCCATAACTATCACCCTCTCCCTGTTGTGCTTTCAAAGGGTGAAGGAGTGTATGTGTGGGATCCTGAAGGAAACCAATACTACGATTTTCTTTCGGCCTACTCTGCCGTTAACCAGGGGCACTGCCACCCCCGAATCATCAAAGCCCTGAAAGACCAGGCCGAAACATTGACACTAACTTCCCGCGCTTTTTATAATGATGTTCTTGGCCCCTTTGAAAAGTATATAACTGAATATTTTGGCTTTGATAAAGTGTTGCCAATGAATACCGGAGCTGAAGGTGTGGAAACGGCCATTAAAATTTGCAGAAAATGGGCTTATGAACGAAAGGGTATCTCCGAAAATGAAGCCAAAATTATTGTCTGCAGCAACAATTTCCACGGACGAACAACTACGATCATATCATTTTCGAATGATGCGGATGCACAAAAAAACTTTGGCCCCTATACACCAGGATTTGTTAAAGTAGAGTATAACAACCTTTCTGAGCTTGAATCTGCTCTTACCGGGGAAAATGTTGCCGGCTTCCTGGTTGAGCCCATCCAGGGGGAGGCCGGTGTGATGGTACCGGATAGCGACTATCTTCGCAACGCAAAATCACTCTGTGATGAAAATAATGTTCTGTTTATTGCCGATGAAATTCAAACCGGTATTGCGCGTACCGGCAGCCTCTTAGCCGTATGCGGAAACTGCACCTGCCAAGGGCACTGTGAACGGCAGCCCGCTACATACACCAAACCGGATATCCTGATTTTGGGCAAAGCCCTCTCCGGCGGTGTCTACCCCGTTTCCGCTGTTTTAGCGGACAATAAAGTAATGGATGTGATTCAGCCAGGTCAGCATGGGTCTACGTTTGGCGGGAACCCTCTGGCTGCAAAAGTTGCAATGGCAGCGCTTGATGTTGTAAAAGACGACCATCTGGCACAAAACGCACGAAAGCTCGGCAAACTGTTTCGTGCAAATATGGAAGAGCTGATGAATGAATCGAACCTGATCAAAGAGGTAAGAGGCCGCGGCCTTTTGAGTGCGATTGAAATTAACGACAGCCCTGAGAGCAGCACCGCATGGGACATCTGTGTAAAGCTGAAGGAGAACGGACTACTTGCCAAACCTACGCATGGTAACATTATTCGGTTTGCACCGCCGCTTGTTATGACGGAAGAGCAACTGCTCGACTGTATCGAAATTATCAGGAAAACAATCCGGACATTTTCTTCATGATCTGAATTCGACTTTTACCATACATTGAATTGCACGATATCCAGTCCAAAAGAGGCGTCGAAAAAATATAGGGGATGACGTAACTTTAAAACGCCCTTTGTGGGTTGAATCAGCCGTTTGTCTCAATATTTAAACATCTGAGTTCGATTCTTAAATTTGTAAAATACTACCATAAGTAGTCCAAAAAGGGCGTCATCTCGCACTTTCCCGAGGGGATCCCTGTGGGGATTCGTGATCTACTGTCCTTATCAAAGACAGGAAATGCCACGCCCTGGCGTGAAATGACATAATTGTTGATAAATAAACGTAACTAACGC
>JAWLEH010000101.1:0-12054 GCA_041686215.1 Balneolaceae bacterium
AGCCGATGAGAACCAACGGAAACATGATTCCTCCCATGAAGATCCGCGACTTTACGTTTAGTAGTCTGTCTGACGCGGTTTGATTAAAAACAAAACCGGAGTTGCGGTCGTTAGTGATGCAACTCCGTTGTTTGTCCGTTGAATCCAAAGGGTATAGGGAATATTCTCTGTTGCACTCAAAACGGCGAGTATAATTCCCGGGATTCAGTCTTACCGGGTTTTCAGACTATGAATCGTTTGATGTCATCTATTTTCGCCAATCAGCAGTTATGAAACGAAAAGAGTTTTTAAAAAAAAGTGTCATGCTCGGAGCTGGTCTCTCTTTGATTCCCGGCTCATCAGTAATGGGTAACTCATTTCGCCGTTCAAACCCTGATTTCTTTTTTACCAGAATTCGGTATGAGTCAGGCAACTGGTTTGTGGATGAACGGATGCCCTCAAACCTGCTTCATTCTCTTGTGGAGTACACCACCTTATCCATCAACCAGGAGGAGCAGGTGGTTCCGCTGGCCAGTGACCGGATCCTGGACGCGCCGTTCTGTTACATCACCGGTCACCGGTTGGTTCAGTTCAGTCGCCGTGAGCGCGAGAATTTTGAGAAGCTGGTTTATAACGGCGGATTCATCTTTGCTGATGATTGTAACCACGATGTCGATGGGCTATTTGCGAAATCATTTGAAGAACAGATGGCCGGGATATTTGGCCCGGACGCACTGGTAAAAATCCCAAACGATCACCCAATCTATCACTCCTTTTTTGAGTTTGAGGACGGTCCGCCCACTGCTGCCGTGGAGATGAATGGCTGGGGAGACGGACTGGTACACGACTACCTGAAGGCAATTGTAATCGACGGGGAAATCCGGGTACTCTACAGCAACAAAGATTATGGGTGCGAATGGGATTACGATTTTCGAAATAAACGCTGGCAGGCGAATGACAATACTAAATTTGGCGTGAACATAGTGATGTATGCCATGAACAGAAAAGCAATTCATACGTGAAAACAACGGAAGAAGATGTATCGCAGAAGCTGGAAAAATTAACGGCATTGCGTGATGAAATATCAAAAGTAATTATCGGCCAAAAGGATGTTGTAGATGAACTGCTCATCACACTTTTTGCGGGAGGCCACGCACTGCTTGAGGGCGTTCCGGGGCTGGCAAAAACGCTGATGATCCGCACACTCGCCGATGCAATTGATGCTGACTTTCGGCGTATCCAGTTCACACCGGATTTGATGCCATCGGACATTGTTGGAACCGAGATTCTGGAAGAAGATCACAGTACCGGAAAACGGTTTTTCACGTTTCAGAAAGGGCCGGTATTCACCAATATTTTACTGGCTGATGAGATCAACCGTACACCGCCCAAAACCCAGGCGGCACTGCTGGAGGCGATGCAGGAGTACAGCGTAACATCGGGTGGCAATTCCTTTGAGTTATCGCAGCCCTTCTTTGTTCTTGCAACCCAAAACCCGATCGAACAGGCCGGAACCTACCCGCTGCCCGAGGCACAGCTGGATCGTTTTTTGATGTACCTGAAGGTGGATTATCCCGATGAGATGGAAGAGTTTGAAGTGCTGAAGAAAACAACCGGGGGCGCGAAGCCTGTGGTTCAGCCTGTGATGAATGCAACAGAGGTCGTGGACATTCAGCGGCTGGTTCGGGAAGTTGCCATCAGCGACGACCTGATCACCTACGTGAATACCATCGTGCGGAATACGCGTCCCGGAAGCGAAAATATTGAGGAAGTCGACCGCTGGGTGGAATGGGGAGCCGGTCCCCGGGCAGGACAGGCGATGATTTTAACAGCAAAAGCGCGTGCACTTTTCGAAAATCGGTATGCAGTGACGGAGGCGGATATCCGGTTTGTTGCCAAAGCTGTGTTGCGCCATCGCCTACTTCTCAATTTTAAAACGGAAGCGAAGGGGATAACTCCTGATGATGTAACGGATGTAATTCTGAAGAATGTGAAACCACCTGCAAGTAAGTTGTGAAAAGTGTTTATTAGGAACCTCAGTTCTATTAGAATCTATTTATTGAGTGTCCTTCCGCCAGCCGGCGGAGGGCAATGGGGGATGACCTTTTGTGCCTTGAAACTGTGAAATGGACGTTTCAGAACTAAGAAAATCATCCCCCTGCTCACTCCGCTCGCTTCCCCCTTCGAAGGGGGACTTTCTTAACGTGATATACACTAATTATCAATAACTCCAGCCACCAATGAAACGTGAACTCCCTTCTGAAATTGGCGATCTGCTGTCTGGGGCAGGCCTGGCGATTTTGGCCAAACAGATTGTCGATGGTTTTCTGATTGGCCTGCATCGCGGAACCCGGCGCGGAACCGGTACGGAGTTCAGCCAGTACCGAAGTTATCAACCCGGCGATGATATCCGGCTGATCGACTGGAAGATGTTTGCCCGCAGTGACCGATACTACATCAAAGAATCAGAAACGGAGACCTCGATCATCGTACGGTTTTTTTTGGATGCTTCTTCTTCGATGGAATACCGGGAGCAGGAACTGAAACGTATTGATTATTCTGCGTTGGTCATCGCGTCTCTTGCGACACTGGCTCACCGGCAGGGAGATTCGGTTGGCCTTCATATTGTACATTCACAAAACCGAATAGACACGGCGCCAAAACGTGAGAAAAATCAGTTGAACCGGCTTTATTCTATTCTGGAGTCGGTGGAGTGCGAAGGAACATGGCCGGAAACAACAGAGTGGATTACGGAGTGCACGTCAAGACATCGCGAATTGTGGATATTTTGTTCTGATATGCTGGATGATGCAGAGTCCTGGCGATCGATCCGCGAGATGGGTGAGGCGTTTGGTCATGAAATGCTCTTTTTCCAGATACTGGGTGAAACCGAACAGACACTTAGCCTGAATGGAGTAACCACCGTTCAGGATCCCGAAAGCCGGGAAGAGCGAACCATCCGGGCTGCTTCAGTGAAGGAAACCTACCTTGAAAACCTGAACAAATATCTTGAGGAACTTGAAGATAGTTTAACAGGCCGGCGTTCTGTTCACCAGATATTTTCAATGAACCGGCCCGTGCAGGATTTGCTCCGCGCTTATCTTCAAAACAGGAGCCGATTATGAGCTTTGGAATGACAGTATGGCTTTGGTTAACGGCAGCCGCAATGATACCCCTGATCATTCATTTGTGGAACCGCAGGGCCGGGAAACCACACATCCTGCCCACCTTTCGGTTTCTGCCCGAAACAAGTTTTTCCCGGGCCGGCAGCATTGAACTTCATGAAATTTGGCTCCTGCTGCTACGAATTGGGTTGATTGTACTTGTGGCGCTGCTGCTTACCGGTCTTTTTTTTGAAGGGGAAAAAGAGCCACTTCAGTCCGTAAAAATTACCGAAACGAATGCAGAGTATTCAGAAGAGTGGATTGGAGATGGAATTCTTGAGATTTCAGTTCCGACTGAAAGAATCGACCGGGTAGGATGGTGGAAACTCCTGGAGCAGGTTGATTATGATTACAGGCCGGGATTGATGATTGTGGAGGGAGATTTAAACGTGGATCGCTTTCGCGGGAATGTGCCGGAATTGTATGCTGACTTAGAATGGATCGAACGGGATCTGCAGGAGGAGTTTTGGCAGGCATCCTGGCTGAATTTGGATGACTCTCAATCAGGTTATGTTCAGCGAAGATATGGAAAAGGTGTTGTAAACAGAATTGAAGATGTCCAGGACACTCCGTCTGATAGTGAGACGCTTCAGCTTTTCATTCGGAGTGATGCGGATCCGGCTATTCGTCGAGGGTTTGAAGATGTATCAACCCTTTGGAAAATAGAACTGACGGATGATGATCTTCCGGAAAACCAGATTGCAATTGCAAGATTTGGAGATCGGGAAATTGTATTGAATCGAACAGCAACAGGCGAAAATAGCATGCACCGGGTTATGCCGGGTCCGCAATTTGGAGTAAATATACCGGTGACGGTTATGGAGGATTCTATAGAGGTCCTGAACCCGATGGTACAAACAGAATTAACTCATATTCCTGTTTTCTGGATGGAGGGTAAGGACGAACTTGTTTTGAATGCTGAGCCTGCCACCGGATTTACGCAGTGGTTCTATGCGGGTGTGGCACATCAGCTTTTAAAGACAGCCACAGGAATCGACGAAACCATCACACCGGAGATTACTGAAGAACTGCGCACTGCATTAACAGCGGAGGAAGTCTCCACGGCCGGATTGGTTGAACGAAAATCGGCATCAACCTGGCTTTTTTTACTGCTTCTGCTGATGTGGACCGCTGAGCGAATTTTGTCGCAGAGGAGGGATATGTAGAATGAATATTGTAGAAAAATTGCGCAAATCCCTGCGGAGTCAACGAGTATTGGCAGTATTACTGGTGATCGTCTCCGCATCTGCTTCAATCGCGATCCTGGCCGGCGCCTATTATGATCTTTCAACTCCAGAGCAACTTCTTATACTCTTTGGCGCCTGGGGTGTTTTATCCGGTATTTATTATTGGTTTGATAGTTTTTCACTACCGCCATCAGAAGAGATTGTTCGCTATCTTGATCGTACCTATCCGTTTTTTGAAGATTCATCAAGTCTCTATCTTCAACCCCCAAAAAACAGCCTGGAAGAGCTTCAGCTACAAAAAATAGAACAGTCTGTAAAAGAAAACCGGGATGAGGTTCAGCTGCCTAAAAAACGATTGATCCGCTCAGCACTTTTATCACTGGCCCTGTTTGTTACGGCTCTCTTAAGCGTAAATGTTATTTCGGTGTCGCAGGATCAACCCACCGGATTAGTATCCGACATGGAGATTGCGTCACAGGGAGAAATCACACAGGGAGCTTTCGAAGAACCAGCTATTCGCTCAATCACCCTGTCTGTTTCTCCGCCCGGCTATACAGGGCTGGAAACCAGGACGTCGGGAGCCGAAACGGTGTCTGCTGAGGAGATGTCAGATCTTTCTTGGGAGGTGGAAACAGCGGGTCATGTAGACACGGTAGAGCTTATTTTTAATGACCGCGAAACGGTAGTATTGGATTCATCAAACGGTGTTTTCAAAGGATCGATTCAGGTTCAGCACCGGCAGATCTATCGGGTGGCTGCATCCAATCCAGACACAACCGTATATACCGATTATTATGGAATTGATGTTGTAGAAGATCGCCCGCCGAGATTCCGTTTCAGTTCTCCAAACCAGATGCGTACGCTGCTCACGGAGCAAGATCGGGATCAGAAAGTAAATGTTGAGATACTGGATGATTATGGCATCACCGATGCCGCTCTAAACGTAACGCTGGCCAGCGGATCAGGGGAATCGGTGCGTTTTCGGCAGCGAAGGTTTCAGTTTGATTCAGTTACTGGCCTGGGCAGTGAACGTGTTCGGGCAGAAATCAATCTGAATGCGGATTCACTTGAAATGACGCCCGGTGACGAATTGTATCTTACGGTTACTGCAAATGATAATCACCCCGATTCGCAAACCGGCAGATCAGAAACGTACATTCTGGTTGTTGAGGATACAACTCGTTCGCAGCCGGTGATGGCGGGGAACATTGTAGTAGATTTGATGCCGGAAGATTTCCGGAGCCAGCGCCAGATCATTTTAGATACGGAAGAACTGGTTGAAGAGATGGCGGAATTGGATGAGGAGCAGTTCCGGCAGCGATCCCGTCGAATCGGGCAAGATCAGGAGATACTGATGCTGGAGTTTGGCCACTACCTTGGCCTGGAGGATGAATCTACTGAATCGGGCGGGGATTTTTCAGTGGAAACGGGAGCCGATGATCATGATGATCACGGAGCCGGGCAAGATGGAGATGGCCACGATCATGACCACGAAGAACTGGATGGTGAAGGACAGGAGGTATCGCAAAGTAGTGCCGCATCAGATATTCCGGATGAATTTTTCCATGATCACGGAAGTCCGGAGATGAACACTCTTTTTGCTGAAAGTCCGCGTGCGCTTCTGCGCCAGGCACTATCGGAAATGTTCCGGGCGTCTCAGTACCTGCAGACCGACCGGCCCGAAGAAGCCCTGCCGTATGAATATCGTGCGCTTGAGTATTTGCAGGAGGCACAGCAATCGGAGCGGCGATATGTGAGGCGTGCCGGCCTGGAAGGAATTCCAATTCCGGTGGATGAAAAACGGCTGACCGGTTCGGTTGACGATTTCGCAAACCCTGATGCCAGTTACCAAACAGAGCGGACTTTATCTCCGCTTCTTGAAGCAGAAAAGCGAATTCGTGAGGGATCGGGTTTTACAGATGAATGGGTTAAAGAGCTTACTCAAATCATCCGGCAAACAGAGATTTCGGAAGGGGATAAATTGTACCTGATGAACCGTTTGGCGCGGCTCGAAGACCCTGACGAGAGGGAGCAAGTTCGTGAGGAGATCCTTATAAGATTGACTGAATTGAACAGGAATCGGGATCGGAACCCCGCACCAAACAGGGTGCCGGTTCTTGGAAGTTTGGGTGGCAGCCGATGATCTTTCTATGGATTACCGGCATTCTTGCAGCAACGGGACTTGCTTTTGTACTGGATTACAGAAAATACTCAAGCCGTTTTCGGACAGGTTTAATATTGCTTTCAGGAATTCTGCTGATCGGGTTTGTGACGGAGCCGGAGTGGTGGAGCGGAGACGAAAGCCGGATCATACTGTTGACTGACGGAGCCCGGCCCGCTGATTTGCCCCGGAGTTCACAGGCTGACTTCTATTCTGTTGAGTCGCAAGATCAGGATCTGATGGACGGAGCAACATGGCTGTCTTCTGTTTCGATGCTTTCTGAGAAGACAGAAGCCGGAAGTGTCATTGAGATATATGGGATGGGTACGGATGAATTTTTGCCGGAGGGACTCAGGTGGGTGAATAAGCTTCGATCACCCGGGAATGGTATTCTTCTTGATAACGCTCCACACCAGGTGGATGCCGGTAAGAATTTTGAAATTAGCGGTATGATCAAATCATCGGATCCGCCGGATTCGGTGATGCTTTTCAGGGATGGATCGCAGGTTGATATTCAAAAGCCGGACGAAGATGGTCAATTTTCCTTTCAGGATGTCCTTTGGAGCGATGGGCCTGCCCGGTATCAAATCGAAACTACTGTTGCCGATTCGCTCTTATCAGAACCCTGGAATATCCGGGCCACAGAACCTGAGCCGTTGTCGGTTGCAGTGCTGCTATACAGCCCTTCCTTTGAAATTTCACATTTGGCCGAATGGCTGGGAACCAGCGGCCATCAACTCGCGATTCGCACACGGGTGGGGCAGGAACGTTTTCGGTTTGATGATATCAACGATCCCCCGCAGAACGCCGAAGAGTTTATAGATGATCTTTCCGGATTTGATCTGCTGGTGCTGGACCCGCGGGAGTTTGCAGAACTCAATAGCCGGGAGATTCAGAGGGTTAAAGAATCTGTTGAAAACGGGTTGGATCTCATGTTACTGCCACCTTCTGAAAATCAACAAGATGAATGGGAACAGTTGATAGAGGAAATTGCAGGATTACAAATCCCATTGAATCCAATCGACCGGGTTGAAGAGCGACAGTGGACACCGGGTGTGGTGGAGGGTGAAGAGTTGGGAACTTTACGACTCCCAATTCTGGATCTGAATTATTCAGATCTGAATGAACAAGTTCAGGTTCTTTACACATTTGATGGAGGTTCGCCGGTTGCCATCCGTTTGCCTGTACTGCAGGGGTCGGTATCCGCGCATCTTTTTTATGGATCATATCGCTGGAAACTGCGTGGTGATCAGGAAAACTATAATCGCTTTTGGTCAGACTATCTCGACAAAATCATAACTCTCGAAACTCATTACCTGGAGTTGGGCAGCACAGTGCCGAAGGTAAACAGACGGCTGCTTCTTGCCACATCAGGTGAAAACCTAACGGTGCGGGATGTTGCGCAGAACCGGGCGAGGGTGATTCCGGTAGTGGCCGGGGCAGAACATCCGGGAGTTAGTTATGGGTATGATTGGCCAAAAACTTCAGGCTGGCACCGGACTGAGGCGGGTGAAACTGACCGCTGGTTCTTTGTTTATCACGGGAGTTGGACGTTCAGTGAAAACTACCGGCGCTATGAACAAACCGAAAGAGAGATACAGGCCGCATCAGAAAATACATCGGATGATATCCGGAAAGAACCTGTAAAAGTCCCGGACTGGATCTGGCTGGTTGGGTTCCTTGTTCTGCAAATGATATTGTGGGTTGAGAGGAAGGTTGGATAATGAAGGTATGGTAGTTATGCTTCGTTCACGCGATATTTTAGAAGGTATAAACCCTGTAGAAACATATAGTGTTTTTGATTTTTACCAATCAATTTCACTTCTGGTGTCATTGCAGCTGCGGCAATCAGCAAATCGTTGAATTTCATGCTATGGCTCGATCTGAACTTCTTCAGTAACTCGAACGCTTTTTTCGAAACTTCATATGAATTAATTAACGGATAAAATTTCAAAACAAGTAACAGCATTCACCAAAACTAAGTCCCTGCCCCCATTTTGGGCGCTTGATATTTTACTTATGTTAGGTTAATAATACTATTTAACACTATGAAAACATCAAGTATTTATTTGGATACATCTGTGATTGGCGGTTGTCATGATATAGAATTTGCCACATGGTCTAACGGGTTAATGAAAGATTTCCGGTTGAAAAATTATAAACCGGTTTTATCCCAGTTAATTTTTGACGAAATCAGTAAAGCACCACAGCGGGTTCAAGATACTTTAACAGTGCTGATGGATTATGGGCCTGAAATTTTGGAAATTACTGAGGATGCTTTAGAGCTATCAGAGGAGTATTTAAATCGAAAAATTCTTACCCCAAAATTTCGCGATGATGCCTTGCACATAGCTTTAGCCTCACTGGCCAATGTGGATGTTTTAGTTAGCTGGAATTTTCGCCATATTGTACATTATGACAAGATTCGCCTGTTTAATACCGTTAACATTGAAAACGGGCTGAAATCAATTGATATTTATTCACCACGCGAGGTGACCAATTATGAAGAGTAAAAAATTCGATACAGTAAAAGAAACTCGGTCTATAAGGGATCGTAACTATGAGGAGACGAAAGATTTCTCTAAAAAAGAATTGTTGGAACGCTATAAAAAGAGAGGAAAGGCAGCTTTAGAGAAGTTCAGAAAAAGTTCTAAAGTTTCTGGTTAGCATCCTTTTGGAAAGGTAAAATAACATAGGTTAATCCCTGATTTACAACATGCTGGCATGTTACGGGTTAGGCTTGGATAGTTGATGCCCATATAGTTACACCCATCGTCTCACATCCTGGCGATATTTCCTGAACTCCTCCCCAAATTTCTTTTCCATAGCCTTTTCTTCAGGTTCTATCTGGAATCTGTTCATGTAGAGAACAAAGAGAGGTAGTACGATGAGTCCGGCAGGGTGACCAAACTTTAACACGGCGGCTAAGAGTATAATCAGCATGCCAAGATACATTGGATTTCGGCTCAGCCTGTACACGCCGGTAGTAACCAGGGAGCTGGCGTGATCAGGTTTATGGGGGTTGACCGATGTTGACTGAACCGCAAACTGTATCACGCCGGAAATAGCTGTCAGCGTGCCAAGTACAAGGAGTGTTCTGAAGATCCGTCTGCTAACGGTAATATCAAAAAGTGGTGGAAGCATGTAATCTGTTGTCCAGATAAGTCCAATACAAATAAAGAATACGACAGCCGGCGGAATTTTGAGTTCAAGATTCTTCAAAGTAATTCAGATATGAATTGGGTCAACAGGCAGCCGATTTATTGATGACGATTTAAGCAAAATAGTAATCATCCTTCTGAAGAGAGGCAAGAATCGGGAGGCATCAACAATCAAAAACTAATCAGTAAAAAACTCAGCCTTCAAAACTAATGCTTTCCCATATTAAGCTTCAGTGAAGATACGCCGTAAAAATTGACTCTAACATAAGGTTTGAGTATAGTACTTAATGAGTGAAATAAATCCCGCAGGTTTGCGAGATAGTGAGCATTAACTTTGGATTGTTTTATGCCCAAAACGAAGAAAGCGAAAAAGATTTTCGTCCTTGACACCTCTGTTCTCCTCTACGATTCCAGCGCCGTTAAAAATTTTGAAAAACATGATGTGGCGATCCCTATCACCGTTTTAGAAGAACTGGATTCGTTTAAAAAAGGAAACTCCGTTACCAACCTGCATGCCCGGGAATTTATCCGGTACCTCGACAGTATCTCCGATGCCAATATGATGCAGAAGTGGATACCGCTGAACGGCAAAACACATGGAAGCATCCGGGTGGTAAATGATGAGGACAGCCAGACAGATGCTAATAAGGTATTTGGATCCTCAAAGAACGATCACCGGATTCTGAATTCTGCACTGAAATTAAAAGAGCAGTCGGGGGATAAGAGGGTTATTCTGGTTTCGAAAGACATCAACCTGCGGCTGAAAGCGCGGGCACTGAGCCTGGATGCCGAAGATTATGAGACGATTCGAATTAAAGATATCGACCATTTGTACCGCGGCAAATCTGACGTGAACGTGGAGAATAATTCCCAGATTTCAGGACTTTATAAAGACGGGCACATGGATCCAGCTGAACTTGAAAAGAGCCAGCCGGTTAGCAATCACTACTACATCATTAAGAATCACTCGGCGTCTGCACTGGGCTATTACAACCCGGAATCGGCCCGGGTGGAACTGGTAAAACAATTGAATGCGTACGGTATCACACCGAGAAACGCCGAGCAGACCTTTGCCCTGCATGCAATTATGAATCCGGATGTGCAGCTGGTGTCGGTGACCGGCGCCGCGGGCACCGGGAAGACGCTGCTGGCACTGGCCGGGGCCCTGGAGCAGCGGAGGGAATACCGCCAGATTTTTCTGGCACGACCGGTGGTGCCGCTCAGTAACCGCGATATCGGATTTCTGCCGGGGGATGCCCAGTCTAAAATCGATCCGTACATGCAGCCGCTCTGGGATAATCTGAACATCATTAAAAACCAGTATAAAGAATCAAGCAAAGCCTACCAGAAGCTGGATGAGATGGTGCAATCCGACAAGCTCTCTATTGTTCCGCTGGCCTACATTCGCGGCCGGAGCCTCAGTAACGTGATATTTATTGTTGATGAAGCGCAGAACCTGACCCCGCATGAAATTAAAACGATTATCACCCGGGCGGGTGAGAACACAAAAATCATTTTTACGGGAGATATCTTCCAGATTGACACACCTTACCTCGACGCCCAGAGCAACGGCTTGTCTTATCTCGTAGACCGCCTGAACAACAATAAGATCTATGCACATATCAACCTTGAAAAGGGAGAGCGCTCGGAGCTGGCAAACCTGGCCAGCAAGTTTTTGTAGGTGGTTATGTTCTAACTGTATTTCACGGTTGAATTCACCAGATTCTATTAATAGCAAAAAAACAAACTATGCCAGATCAAAAGAGCCTGTTGGCAGGTATCATCGAAGAGGATGAATTCGGAAGGTTTTACGCAGGTTATATTCAAAAAAGCGGTGGCCGGAACCTTTTTTTGAGATTGGAAGAGGGGCGAAATGAGTTGCGTATAATCATGAGTTCACTCGATGATGAAGCCGCACTTTATCGGTATCGGGAAGGAAAATGGTCGATCAAAGAGGTTCTGGGGCACATGACGGATACTGAGCGTATTATGGGATACCGGGCACTCAGTTTTGCCCGGGGTGATTCAGCCGAACTTCCGGGATTCGACCAGGATCACTACGTAGATCAGGCAAATTTTGATGGGTGGCCGCTGAGTGATCTAATGAACAATTACGAATCTGTCCGGGCATCCACCCTTGCCCTGTTTCGATCGTTTACTGACGACATGCTGCTTCGAAAGGGGGTTGCCAGCAAACAGCCTTTTTCAGTCAGGGCGGTTGGGTTTGTAATTGCCGGGCATGAACTGCATCATTTAGACATTCTTCGGGAAATGTATCTGCCAGAGATACATCGTTAAGAAGAAGTTAGGGCCGGCTGCGAACCTTTTGACTCACCCCCTGTCCCCCTCTCTATTGCAATAGAGAGGGGGTACGTTGAAACTGAATTTCTGAGTAGAACGGT
>JAWLEH010000102.1:0-11769 GCA_041686215.1 Balneolaceae bacterium
GTGTAGTAGGTTCTGCCAATCACAAAATTCCCAAACTCATCTTTTTGGGGATTCATCGAAAACAGCTCTTTCACATGAGCAAGCTGCGAGAGGTAGTTGGCCAAAAGCTGATCAAAATGCATCAAAAACCCTTTGAGCTGCAGGGCATCAATCTCCGTGGGCAGATCTGAACGAATGCTCTGATCGCTGCGTGTGGGCACTCCCTCTTCACCGATTCCGTAGACAAGGGGAAAATCGTTCTGTATGGTTGAGTACTCATCCAGGTTTTTGTATTCCCCTTTTGGCGGAGCGATATCGTACGGTCCCGACGGATAGAATTTTTGAGGCCGCTCAGTCGAGCGAAGTTCGGACATCATCTCATCCACAGCGAACCGGCCGGCCCGGAAAGGAAGCTGATCTTTATAAAACGTAAACCTGGAACGGTCGCTGTTCAGCCTTGGAACGTAGTTTTCATCATAGGCAAGTTTCAGGCACCACTTCACGCTTTTGGTGTCGATGCTTCCATCTTCATTATCCTGGGGAAGATTAGCGATCTGGATATCCCTGACCGCCGTAACGCCCGGAACGTCCATGATGATCTGAATCAGATCCGACACATAAATCACTTCTCTGCGGCCTGCCTGTTCAAGTTCGTTATCATCGATAAATCCATGATTCAGCAGGGGCCCTTCGAAGATTTTTTCTGTTGGGGAGCACTGCTCCTGTACGAAATCTGCAAGGATAAGCTGATCGTCATCTGAAACGAAATCCGACGGGATCGATTCCTGTACAAAAAGATCCACCCGGTCTTCCTGATCAGAATTTACCTGAGCTCCGGTGACTGTATAACGCCCGTTATTATTGCTTGAACCGGTTATAGTGACGATCACACCAGGTTCCGGCAGCGGTTCCGGCACTCCCGCTATGCTGAATACCTTTCGCTGAGTGTCAACATTTGTGAGGTCGTACCGGTGCGGGTCAAAACACCGGGTGGTCATCTCGTTCAGGGAGTAGAAATGAACCGTTGGAGAGAGAAAGCGCTCTGTTTTGTGATTGATTTCAGCCTGGACCCGGTCCACGTCTGCATCGGCCGTGAGTTCAATATCTGCACATACGATAATCTCCTCAATTCGCAGCGCATTAAACTGCATAAAATCTTCGCAGAGGTTTCGGTTGGCATGAACCCGCGTTTCTACCTGGTCAACAATCTCCCGGATTTTTGAAATTTTTCTGCGGTAGAAGTGAATCATTCCCTCATCGGGATCATAAATGAACTGGTTCAGTTTCAGCGTCAGGTCTTCAATTCCGGCAATCGGAACCGGGCCGGAGGCAGACATTTTTGTGCCTGATAGAATCACCTCATTTACGGAGTTCAGGCTGTATCTGAATGAATAATTTCCGCCGGCATTCAGGAAGGTGAGGAATGTATCGCGAATTCCTTCAGCAATGCTCTGCTCATTCTCAAAGTCCGTCTGTTTATCATCCCAGCGCGGAAACTCCACCTCAACGCGGATGGTGAGTCCTTCAAGCTCCGGGTCGAGTGTGTGCTCATTAAGTGTAAAATCACGGACGAGTTTATTGTCATTCAGATCGCCGTAGGTCTCGCATTCATCAAACTCCAGGAGTACATTATACAGGATTTTCAGATCCAGCGGTTCATCTCCCGCTTTTACCTGTTCGTAGGCCAGATGGCTCTCCTGTTTATTGATGTAGATATCGTGTTCCGCTCCCTTCGCCTTTTCGATCCATGCATTTTTCACACCAACACTGCTGCACCCGGCTTCTGAACTTTTTACCGCCACGTCGATCATCAGCTTGCGATAGTCATTAGCGGTGACGGGAGCACCGGGCAGGACTTCGGCGGCCGTAAAAAAATCGTGAACTTCAGAGCTTTCCGGGCTTTCCGGGTCCGGTGCGATGAGATCTTTAATATCGTAGGAGGTGCGATACCCGAGATCGGTGATGGCATAGCACAACACCTCAAGAATGGTCACTCCGGGGTCATGGGCGTTGAAATCGGTCCAGACCTTTCCGGCAACCC
This sequence comes from Balneolaceae bacterium, assembly GCA_041686215.1. GTDB lineage: Bacteria > Bacteroidota > Rhodothermia > Balneolales > Balneolaceae > SW132. Next base: position 2,021 of record JAWLEH010000102.1, read on the forward strand.
TTTGAATATGGCTGATGGCTTCCTTTCGGAGAAGCTCATAATTCATGCTTTTTTGGTCAGGAGCACGTTTTGATATGGTTACAGGTTCATCCATTCAGTTGAATCTTACGTTTTAAACTGTTGGTCCTCTTCACAGCCGCAGTCATCCGCTGAAGCGATTGTGGCTGTTGTTTGAATTTCGTTGCCGGCGCATTCACAATCATCTGACTCCAGCACGGTGATATCATGATCGCCGTAGCGTCCCATTTGGCCGGTTGAGCCGAGGATGGAAACGGCCGTGCTCGCTTCGGCCTGGTTCACGTTATTTCGGGAAATCTCTTCACCGGTCGCCGGGTCATAAATGATATGCCAGATTTCAAAACAGGTGAGGAAATCCACGTAAGGCCGCTCCTCCACAAAATTTAAAACGACCGACTTGTGAATGGTGCCGCCGAGCTCAAGAGTGGACCCGGCATCAACTGCCCAGGGGGAGAGAAATCCTTTCAGATCGTCTTCGAGCTGCTTACCGTAAAAACCATTATCGAATCCTTCGTGAAATTTTACGTTTAGCTTCACCTTGATCTCCTCATAAATTGGGTTTTTAACATGCAGGTCCACGCACGATGAATTGATCCCGGAGAGGAAGTGACTGATGTTGGTGAGGGTAATCAGGCTGGTTTTCGGCCGCAGCGGATCTACCGCATTTTTGTTACGAACATTGGATATCACTACCAGCGTTACGTGGCCCGGCGCAAGTTCTGAGTAGGTAGCCAGGCTGCCGGTATAGCGGGTATGATTCAGGCATTTTGCCTTATGGACTGAGGGAAACTCCTCAAGCACCAGCCGTTCGTAATCCCAGATGGTAACCGCCCGTTTTTTGTGACGAAGACGTTCACTTACCCGGGTATAAAAATCGTTCTGTTTCTCTTTGGTACTTCCTCCGAAGGAAGAAAACGGTTGTTCAACTCCATCAATGGCTGAATCGGCAATCTTCAGCTTGCTGATAGTTTCGGCGGGAAGCGCCTCTTTCAGGTGGCCGGGATCGTTATCCTGATGTTTGAAGGTGGCCGTTACCGCCTGTGCAGAAACCTGAATCAAATCAGAAACCGCGTCTGAGTCTTTGGTGACGGCAGCCCTGAGCCAATGCATACCTGCAGGAAGAATAGAATTCTGCTCCGAAGCTTTTTTGGGTACACTGAACCGGATGATGCCGGATGTGAGCAGACCCGACGTGCTGTCGGACAGGATATCAAAAGGTTCAAAGTCGATCCACCGGTTCTCCGAAAGATAGCTCCATCGGATCGGCCGGGGTTCGAGATCGGGATCGGCGCTTCCCTCGGCAACCTGGAAAAGAAGAGAGAGCGTCTGCCCGGCAGTGAAATTCTCCAGACCGATATACAGGCTTCCCTCGCTGTTGATCTGGGGATACAATTTTACCGGGGCATTGTGGTTCCCTGTACGTTGATCCGAAACACCAAATGGGCCCACATGAAAGAACTGTTCGTATGCCTGAGCCTCCTCAATTCCAGAGGAATTCTTGGTCAGATCGATCTCAGCAGAGGATTGATAGGTGAGGAAGATCTCTTTCAGAACCGGAGTGTAGGGTTCGTTTGGAAGTTCAGCATCATCATCGAACGTTCCGCCCTCCTCAAATGCTCCCATAACAGCTTTTGTGTATGACGTTTGGAAATCCTTGTGTCCAAAATCCGGCCCGGCCAGCACCATTTTTAAAAACCCTTTCCGGGTATCTGTATCAAATGAATCTGCTTCCTGCAGGGTCGGATCACGCTGCACCCTCTGAAGCTTTTCCGGGTCATTCACAGAGATTACGTGATCCTCAGAAAGCAATTCTTCTTCATAATGAAATAGCGGGGAAGACGACGGCTCCGAAAAAAGCGACTTCCATTTTTTTTGATCGAGCATGAAAAGATCCGCCCTGAAGGAGTCATTGGTCCTGGGTGGTCCGATATAGTGATCATAATAATCTTCAAAACCGTTTTTGTGATCCGGCAGATCGTGCCATTTGAGATGCACCTTCAGTTGATCCAGTTTCTTTGAGAAGACCTCCCGGCTGCCTATGTAGAAACCGGAACCTTTGACCGGGCGCATTCCAAACGGCTGAAAATCGCTTCCGGAATCCAATACGGTCTGATCATTCTGCACGATTAGCTCGCGTACCTCACTTACATGAACGGAAAGTTCAGTTTTTTCAATTTCAAATGTTTTCAGAACACTGTACAGGTATGGATCCTGGTCGGTTCGCAGGGTGACTTTGACCACCGGCCAGTTTGTATCAAAAGGATCGGTCAGGCTATCGTCATTTCGCACATAGTTTACGATGGGGTCCTGCGCTTTCGTGATGGTACGCTTGATGATGATCTGACGCTTTCCGGGATGAACCGTTGTTTCATTCACAGGATTGCGAAACGTGTATATCAGGTCGTTGATCTTATCTTCCCCAACGCCGGGCACCGCGCGCAACTCATCAAGTGTTGTAAACCTTCCTCCAGAAAGCTCGTTTTTGCGGTATTTCAGAATTCCATTCGCTGTCTTTTTCCCGATATCATACCCCGGGCGGGAACCACTGTATCCGGTAGCAGGATCGTCAAAGACCGGCCCGGCCTGGGGTTCAACACCCGCAATTTCCTGCCATGTTTCCGCACGGTTCAAAAAGCTGAGTATTCGCTCTGCCACCTCATTCGAAACCCCTTCACTCTCTGTTGTTTCATCATAGGAGAGAGGTTCAATCCATTCCTCTTCTCCGCTGAACTGCACCCGAAAAGCTTCGTGCAGGTTTAATTCTTTAAGGATACTGCCGAGGGTATTGCTGCTGTTCTCCTTCAGGGTAAGGGTAATAGTGATTTCGCGCTCGCCCTCGGTTAAAAAGAGGAGAGGGGAAGCAAATGCAAACCCGATTTCTGTCTGCCGGCGGTCCTGATCCGGCCAGTTACCGGCAGGTTTTCCGAAGGTTCGCCAATTCATTTCAGACGTTTCAATTTCGGCTCCCTCGCCATCAGCTGAATTTGCAACAGGTGAGGCGTAAATCCTGCTGTTTTCATCTTTAAAAACAGATTTCAGACTCGTTACTGCAGCCTTGTTCAGGACAATTTCGTTGTTGGTTTGATAGATCAGCTCAGTGCCTGACTCATCTTTACCAGCCTTAAGCTGAGTGCCTTTTGCCACCCGGTGCTGTTCTGCATGTTTGGCCAGCTCAAAGATGAGAAACACCTGGTCTGGCACGGGCTGCTTTTCCCGAAGCTGAAGCACATCACGATAATAGAAGTCGAGGTGTTTTCGGGTAATTTGGTTCAGGTCATCGCGCGCAATTTTAAAGAGCTGCAGAAACGCCAGGAAGAGAGCGTAGTGCGGTTCGGTATATCGTTCCGGATCGATCTTCTTGTCAAAAAATGATTCCCAGTCGGGTCGGGGTTCCCCGGGATCCTGGTTGTAATCGTAGTACTGAATCTGTTTGGCATATTCGCGCACAAAGGATTTGAGATCCTCGATCTTGCGTTCATCCACAGCCACATAATCGGGTAGCAGAGCTTTCAAAAGCCGGTCCTGCTGACTGGTGCCGCTGCGTTTTAAAAGGTTGCTATGTCGGCAATTTTCGCTCATGTATTAAATATTGGTTGCTTCATCCAGGTAGTAGGGAAATACAAGATTCGATCGCGAATTGGTGGCTATGATGGTATACTCCAGGGTCACCTGAATACGTCCTTCGGCACGATCCGGCACGAGGTCGATATTGTTAGCTTTTACCCGGGGTTCGTGAAACAGAATGGCACGCTTCAGGCGGTTGATGATAATACTTGCCGTGGTGACGTTGATCGCTTCGAAGAGCATCTCCTCCATATTGGCACCGTAATCCGGCCGCATCACGCGCTCCCCAAGACTTGTTTTCAGCAGTATAATCAGGCTTTCACGTATATCTTTTTCATCTTCAGAAAGCTCTGCGGTTGAACTGCCTTTCTTAAATCGTACCGGGAATGACCATCCGCGGCCTAAAATGGAGTTTTGTTCAGCCATAGTGTTTCTATCCTATCATTACGGTTGGTTCACCCACGGCAGCCCCGGCTCCGCACAAGCAGGTATCGCCGACACGAATAGCCGGTTTACCGCCAATCAGGACGGTAGTACTTCCTATCAAAAACGGACTCACGGTTGGCTGATGGGAATTTGGCGGCAGCGAACACACATGGTTATCACCCATCACTGCCGCAGGCATTCCGCCAATCAAAACGGTAGGCTCTCCCGGGCCAACAATGGTTCCGCCGTGGGTTGTAGTATCAGACATTCTGGCTGCTGCGGGCATATATTCCTCCAATTAGTTGATAAACGTTTCTGACCCACCCCCGTCCCCTCCCTATGTCGCAGAAACACTCCATATGGAGGGGGGCTTTGTAATACGTTACATCCAAACTTGTATATATCGGCTTTAAAAGATCCATGATGACTTCTCTTATCTCATCAGATTTCTTATTCAAAAATATTTGCCGGAAGTATATTTTTCCTATAAAGGTCAATTAATCTGCACGATTGAACCTTTCAGCACGGCCTGGCCGCTGGTGGAAACTTCGGCTCCCGCGCTGCCCTCGGCTTTGAACTGCGCATTTGCCGCAATCTCTACATTTGTCCCTTCAATTTTCACGTCCCCGGTTGCTTTCAGGGTCAGATCGCCTGCACTTTCGAGGGTAATTCCGTCACTGCTCAGCTTAGCTTTGTTCCCGTTTTCATCTTCGAGACGAATCGCCCCTTCGTCATCGCTGATGACCAATGTATTCCCGTTCGGGGTTTCGATGGTCACACTTTTTAAATCATCGTTAAACGTCAGTTTTAACTCGCCCCGGGTTACAACACCCTTTTCAAAATTGTCCGTATTTACGTCATAAGGAGGGGTTTTTGAGCTGCTGTGAATCCCTCCTAAAATCACCGGGTCGCGTGGATCCTCGTTGAAGAATCCCACCACTACTTCATCACCCGGTTCGGGGTAAAACTGGACGCCTCTTCCTGCTCCCGCATCCGGTGTGGCAAACCGAGCCCAGATGCCCGCTTCTTCGGTACTGATCACCGGGATGCGAACCTTTACGCGTCCTTCGCCATCGGGATCGTCGAGATCGGTAACAATTCCCTGGTGAAGACCCTGGATCGCAGGGAGAAGCCCGGAAGCAGGTTTTTCGATGATGTCGTCATATTTGTGTGAAAACCACTGCGGATCGAGTCCAAACTGTATGTGAGTTACCCATTTTTTGTCCGGTGCAAACTCATGAAAAATGGATGAGACAAAAGCTTTTCCATTAAACCGGTCGCCAAACCCTTCAAGCTCAATCGTATGTCCCGGTTTGATATCGGTGAATCCGATAATGGTTACCCGGCCGCGAATCTTTGCAAGTCGGCTGCGCATCAATTTTGCATCAGTCCATATCTGCAGCTCCTGGTCGGGCAGGTGTCCGTTATGCTGTAACGACCAGTTATCGAGCCCGATCACCCCGGCCAGATCGGCAGCGGAAATATTTCCGTGGGCATCGGTAGCGTTATCGTCGCCTTCAAGTTCGGTAACCTCCTGGTTGATGTAATCCCATGATTTACCAACCGTGGAGGTGTATTGATCCCGGGCGTCCATATCGGCTTCAAATTCAAAGACATTCTGGCCATAATGCAGTGTTAAAATGGGGTCGTCCAGAGAGGGTGCTTTTACGGTGATTTTTCCGTCATCCGCAAGCACGAGCTGCCCATTTGATTCTGCGCGGGTAAGTATGTAATCCCAGTCGGTACAGTAATACTGAACCATCTCCTTGTGTGTGATGGCTGTTTGTTCCACGTCCGAATCGAGGCCGTAACTGCCCAGCAGATCTTCAATGATCTCGCTGTCACTCACCTCTTCAAAATAGCGGTTTTTACGCCCGACGGTCATTTTTACGCTCACATCACGCAGTTCTACCCTTAATTTGGAGGGCTTATTTGTTTTTGCTTCAATGCCGTGTTTGATCAAAATGCCTTTAAAAATGGTATCCTCAACGGACCGGTATCCCGCCTTAATTTCAATCTCGTTCCCCGGGGTGAACAACTTACCGGCACTCAGGGTGAAATCTTCGTTGGCGAGGCTTCCATCAAATAGTTCAATGGTTGCTTTTGGGATGCTGTTCACGCTTTTGGTGACGAAAATTGTGGAAACACCTATTTCATCGGGCAGTTCTTCGCCGTTAGAAAAGATCCGGAAGGTTGCCAGGTTTGTATTGGCTTGTGTGGGTATTACAGGCACAGTAGGTTAATTTATTTTTGAACAGGCGGCAGAACGAGTTCCTGACCTGCCTTAAGATTTCTGAAATTTTTCAGATTGTTCGCTTTTGCAATTTCGATATAAAAAGATGGATCACCGTAGATTCGTTTAGCCAGCAGCGGAAGGGTATCTCCCTCTTTTACAATCCGTTTATGGGTAAGATCCGCTGATTCCCGTCCCGCCAGGGCCGCCTGCTCTTTTCGGGAGAGAGACTGCACAAAGTTTGAGCTAACCGTGGCGCGGATAGGAAGGCCGGCAGAATTAAAGAGCTTGTAGCTAATGGTTGTATCCTGAACCACCCCCCGGAACTGGTAGGCTCCCCAGTTAATCTGAAGATAGTTTGGCGTGTGTGTAGAAGACTGAATGTTTTGCGTGATCTCGAGGTAGCGGGTAATAGCCCGGTCTACATGTTTGTCTTCCTGAATAATTTCAATGGCACTTTCCCGCTCACTGCTGATGAGGTCGCGGTTGATGCTGTTGTCGCCCAGGTAGTCCAGGTCCAGGTCGCCGGACATATCGTTGCCGGGAGGAGATGCGCCTGTCGCATCAAACAGGAACTCAAAAGAGACGCTGTCTGATTTATTAGCCCGAAACTGCAGCTGCCGGGCATCAGGGTCCACACCTTCTTCGGAAAGCCAGTCGGAGGTTACCTTGTAGCTGAAGGAAGTGGGATTATACATCACTACATAGGTAGCTGTTGTTGCCGAATATTCATCATTCGCAAATGCGGTAATCTTTAACTTTTCGAGCCCGCCCAGCGGGGAAGATATATCGTTTAAACCCATGGTATTACTACCGTTCGTTTCGGTTTCGGATTAGTTTCAGCACTTCTTCCAGGCCCGCTTCTACATTTTTTGGGGAGGCCTGTTTATCATGTGTCTTTTTCGCCGTTTCCGGTTTTTCGTTGTTGTTCACAACGGCTTTTATCACAAGTTCCCGAACTTCAATAGGCATGATGGTCAGATTTTGAGGTTATAAAATGGATGTGGGATCGATCCGCCGGTAGTACTGGTAGGCAAACTCAATACTTTCAATCATGATCTTGTTTTCTTCTGCGTGAAGTCCGTCAACCGACCATTTTACAGGCCAGGCGTTGATGAAATTCCACGCCTGTAGCGGCTCGTGATCAGAATTCAAAAGAATGACTGTGCAATCATTGGCATCAAATTGGAAATTGTTAACCAACTCCCTGAACCAATGCACAAGTTGAGAATCAAGCAACATTCCACGTTTCATTACCAGGTTCGGAAAGCTTGCAGGCTGTGGCAGGCGATGCGTAAACCGGTTTTCGCCTCCCTCCTGGTATTCTTCCACGCCAAATTCTGAATGAATACCCAAAACCTCCTGAAATCCTATGTCTTCAATTCCCGGATATTTTAATCCGAGATTCTCAAATCTGACCGAAAAATGAAAACCGGTGGGCGGATGAAATACTGCCATGGCAATCAGCGGTTAAGGTGTTTCTATCACAAGACCTTCGTGGCAGAGCTCGATCGACTCAACCGCCACTTCGTTACCGGTGGAATTGAGCGATGGGCCTTCCACTTTGCAGGGCCAGGCCTCCCGAACTTTCCATACCATTACCGGCTCATGCTCTTCATTCAGCAGGCTGATGGTGATATCACGTCGCTCGATGTTGTTCATTTTTACCGTATTCAGCCACTGGAAAAACTCATTATCTGATCTGAACACACCCCGCTTCAGGGTGATATTGGAGTACTGCGGAATGCCGGGCATCTTGCTAACCTGGTAGTCAAGCGAGTTGCCCTCCCTGTAGTCTATAGTTTGTAGTTCTACGTTCAGCCCGGTGACTTCGGTAAACCCGATGCGGGTCATGCCGGACTCAACCTGGTAGTGAAATGCGGATACTGGATAATTAACAGCCATAGTCGTTCAGGTTTAGTTTGTTGGTTTAATCGTAGTTAGATAATAGAATATGTGGTTTGCTATTTCGAAATATTAGGACTCCTGCAGTTTGTGAGAGAATTTCAGGATGATAAACTCAGCGGGCCGTACGGCGGCAAGCCCGATTTCAATATTCATGCGTCCTTCGAGGATGTCGATCGCGTTCATCGTTTGGCCAAGGCCCACGCGTACAAAGAACGCCTCTTCGGGCTTGGCCCCAGCCAGAGCGCCGTCTCTCCAAAGCTTGGATAGGAAGTTCTCGATCATTGATTTTACACGCAGCCAGGTGTTGGCGGTGTTAGGCTCAAACACCACAAATTCCGTGGCCTTCTTTACAGACTCTTCAACGAAAATGTAGAGTCGCCTCACGGGGATGTAGCGCCACTCGTTGTCGTTTCCGGCCAGCGTTCGGGCACCCCATACAAGCGTTCCCTTGCCTGTAAACGTCCGGATGGCGTTGATCGATTTACCGGAACCGGCGTCTACATTCAGTGTTTCCTGCTGTGCGTGTGACACCTTCAGGGTAGGCCCTACAACAGAGCGGACATCCACATTGGCCGGTGCCTTCCAGACACCGCGCTGACGGTCAACCCTTGCGTAGATTCCGGCGATGGCGGAAGAGGGCGCCAGGTCAACCCGTAATTTGGATAGCTCTGCGGTAATAGAGCGATAGAGGTTGGGACCCTCACTGCTTAAATCATAAAGAAACGGAGTAGTCTCACCTGGAACTCCGGCTGGTCCGGAAGGGGTGCCTGAACCGACATATTCCTTTCGGTGAGTTATGCTTAAGGAGGTTGGTTCATCATTGGACTGATCGTTATATCCATAATTCAGGCTTGTTTTCAGGTAGGGATAGTACACCGCACCATATTTAAGGTTCCCGGTTCCAATTCCATCCTTTCTGAAAGTACCGGCATCGGCCACGGGATCATTGGTTACCTCCTTTACATCCATAATCACAAAACGGTCGCGCAGCGTGCGGCACTGGCCAAGGGCGGCCTCATATACTTTTTTATAGGCAACAATTCCCATCTGATCGGGAAAGACAATGAGAGTCGGTTCGTCATATTTTGAAAGTTTTTTAAGCCCGCCAAGCAGATTTGTAGGTGCGGTATCATCGTCGCCGGCTACAACATCACTGTCGTAATCGTTTACGGATAGGATAAAGCACGGCCCGCCTCCATTGTTGAAAAACATCTGCAGGGCGTAGTACATCTTATAGTTGCTGATGGTGTCAGGCAGTTTTGCCGTAATTTCCCTGTCAATCATCTCCGCCTCTTCACCGTCCGTTCCGGTGTAGGTGTCGGTTACGGTTATGTCGAGTTCTTCAGGGTTTGGCCCGCCAAAAATTTCAATATAATCAAGCATGGATGTAATGCGGGTGGGTTCTCCGCGAAGCTCTTCCGGGTCATCCCCTTTGCCTGCTTTTTCCGTATGACCGATAAAAGCGGGAATTGCGGTAGCCACTGCGGCTACAGAAGCGGGCAGCGTGGAGATCTCTTCAATGTAAACGCCGGGTGTTTTATAGTCTGGCATAGTGCTGGGATTTGGTGGTTATTGCCTGAGTTTGATTTAAAATGATTCT
>JAWLEH010000103.1:0-11689 GCA_041686215.1 Balneolaceae bacterium
ATGTTCCTCCTTCTTTCGTCAAGTTGATGATTTCTCGTTATATTGGAAAGACCTTTTTAAACGTATAAGGGATCCCTCGGGAAAGTGCGAGATGACGCCTTTTATGGACTGCTACCATTATTTTTTAATCGAACTCAGATTAATAGTGCGATAACTCATTATTTCATATCGGAATACCTCAACCATAAAGAACCTGCAAATTATGACACAACCTGAAATGAGGCAGACAATCTAAAAACTCAAAAAAGAAAAATGCCGTGATCCTGGCTCAGAACTACCGGGTTCATGAAATACAGTATATCGCACACATAGTGGCGGAAACTGCGGCGATGATACCTTCTGAAAAACGGGTTTCTATTCCGTTCCTGTTCGCTGGCCGATACAATTATCGCCGGTAAAGCTCGCGCATGGAAAGCGGAAAGTGATTTCTGCTGCACCTTATCCAATGCGGTATCGGTCGTAGAATCGATCCCTGAATACAAAGAGATCCTGCTCCTGCCCGATAAATTCCTGGGTGGTCATACGAGCTTCCGGGCATTAAAGGGCGGCGGATTGTACCAAAGCTCCGGAACAAAAACACTCTTTTTCGGGCTTGAAAAGTCTGCTGTGGATTCAGCTTAGTATCGGCTGGCCTTCGGGATGAAGCTCTTTTTAATCAGCCGGTGTGTTGCAGCAGAAACCGGTAATATTGCGGGTGAAAATTAATTGCCGTGAATAGAAATGTTGGGAAAGAAATCGGCCCAACCGTACCAATACCCGGTGTAAGATCTTGCGGATTCCAGTCTTTGTCCCTCATTTGACCCGTCCGTAATCACACCAAAAATGTCGTAGTGATTTCCATCGGCATCTTCCATTACAATCGGAAGCTCGTTTTGTACCGCAGTAAATTCTGTTTGACTGTTGTTTATAAATGCTGCAGAAATGTTGCTGGATGAACTGCCAACAACTACGTAGTTATTGGTTCCAAGCTGGTCTTGTATAACGTTGATTCCCTCACCGAATTGATCAATGGGGTATGCCCTTACTGTGGCATCAGAATCGGCTACCTCAGAGTCAATCACACCAAGAACCCTGTCTTTTCGGTCAAGGCGGTTATCGTTATTTTGAATTGGAAACAGAATGCTGTTGTCGTTTGTACTAAAATCAGACCTATACGCAAATCCGGAATAGTCACGGCTAAAACCGGTGTCAAGTGATAATACTTCAGATTCCGGGTACATCTCTTTCCATATTTCCCATGTAGTTTCAACAACGGTGTATACTTCTGCAGGTTGTCTTGAAAGGTCTCCGTTTACGGAACGAAGCTGCATTTGCGACCAGTTGCTTTCCGTATTCCGGTCATACATGATAAGATTATTACGAAACAGAAGCCCTGAAACCCCGAACTCCGTTACTTTGCCATTTACTACGCGGTTCCAGGCTTTCCCGGTTCCGGTCAGCGGGCAGAAGTTGAGAGCTATGTGTTTCCCATCCACCTCATCGTTTACAATTTCGTGCCAGTCCATAATTTGATGGGGATAGGCCCGTACTTCATCCCCGATTTTTAACCCGATTACCATACGGCTGTCGGGAATGTAATCTGCTTCTGAGGCAGGAATAAACGATGGGTTATCGAGAGAGGGGATTCCATCTTTGCCGGGACCACCGTCCACAATCTGATTGACCGGGATTAACCAGTCTGACTCTGTAATATCTGAAGTGGAGTTTACACTGTCTGTGGAGTTGTCACACGCATTCAGAATAAGAAGTAACATGAATGGGGACAGCCACGTGAAAGTACGGTTCGTTTTGAGAATATGGTTACTGTGAGTTTCCATAGGAGAATTGATTATTTGAGCTGTTGAAGTTGATAAAAAGAGAGGCCGAGGCAGAAAAAGTGGTCGTAGGCTGCGTTCCTTTCAGATACTGATAGACCGGAAGCCGCCCGGAGACTGAGGCAGAGATACGATCTGAAAAACCATAGTTGATCCCGGAAATTAGAGACACCCATTTTCCGCCGGTATTTGGCTGTATGGCCTCGTTGAGCCGGTCGGAACTGGTTGATCTGTAGCGCACTCCTGCACTGTATCCAAACCTGTCGGTAATGCCGTTTGCGGCCCGAAGTGCTAAAACCAATTCATTTCCGAATTGATAGTTGTCCGAATCATTAAACCGTTCATTTTCTCCGGTCAGCCGATAGCTGCTTGTCAGGCTGATATTGGCCGTACTGAATGGCAAAAGTGATACTGCGCCATATCCCCAGAATACGCCATCCCAGGCGCCTGTACCTGACTGCATGTCTGCATTAAAAAGAAGCCCGCTGTTGTTATCGTGTGATGTGTTCCCAAGCGGTGCTTTGGCGCCTGCGCCTGCCGCCAGGTGATACCGATTCCAGAGCGATTGCTGCACGATGTTGTATCGAAGCATCAGCAGACCGTCGCCAATTCCTGTCGTGCTCGAAGATTGTGTTCCTCCCGGATTTCGAAGGCCGCTTACGCGTTCTTTATATACAAACGAAAATGTTCCCGAAAGAGAAAGGCGGTCTGTAATCCCGTAATTTAGCTCAAGCAGCGTAGATTGTGTGTTACGTTCAGAGCTGTCATTGGTAAGTTGATCTGATCCCGAGTAGAGCCGTGTGATTTCGTTAAACTCATACGTGAGGCCGATGAGCAGGCTGCCTTGTTCGGTTGTACCGGTACTTTGAGAGCCGATTAAAGGCGCACCGGCACAGCTGCACGTTTGTGCAGAAGCCCGGGTTCCATTCAGAATCAAAAACAGGAATGCCAGTGCAAATAACCGTTTCAGAAAATGTATTGAGGGAAAAGTATCTTTGCCCATGTTTGTACTGTGTGCTTGTTTTTTTAATAACAAACGGAAAGATTTCTCCCCAACTATCACATTTTTAAAAATGTTATGATTTTTGATCTATTTGGGATAATTACTCCAGAAAAGTCAGATAAAGAGCGGATGTTTATGACAAGCATACATAATGTAGACCTTTACCCCCGAGGCTGTCCAAAAAGGTAAAATTCATCGAACATCGCTTAGATAATTTAGGTTTACTCTCCGGATTCACCCTATACCCCTCTCTATTTAATAGAGAGGGATGAAATGTCGAAATTATTTAAGCTGGTTTGTTTATTGATTTACTTTTTGGATAGCGTCGGGGGGTGGGTTCAAAACTCCAAAGTCTAAATTCTTAAACTTATGCCACTAATTTTCAGAGCGGATGACTTTTCGGAGTGCACTTCTTCATAGAAGCTTAGAAAAGATTCCGGATTTGTGCAGATGATTTAGATCAAAAAAGCGTTATGGCATGAAACTGAATGGCAGATGTGTTGTAATAATGATTTATATGCAAGATTCATTACCTTAATCCGTTCGATATCATTATCCTGGCACAGACATAAATTTCTCTTGATATCAAATTGTCTTCAGAGGTAAAGAATGTTCTTTTGTTTCACTTCATTAGAAGGCTTTATCTTTGATAATGTACTGTTAGCAGGCAAATCCTTTTAATCAGAAATTACCAGATCAATATGAATAACAAATCATTTTATACAATCGCAGGAATACTCGTTGTCGCAAGTATTGCTTTTTGGGCCTGGATGTTCCAGGGGAATGATACACCAGAGACACAAACTTCACCTGACGCGGAAACAGAGGCATTTTACGAACCAACCGTAATGGAGGATTCCGGCGAGCGGTACGATGGAGATGTTAGTTTGACAATGTACAGCAGTGAAGGATGTACGTGCTGTGTAAAATGGGCAGACTATCTTGAGGATAACGGTATGGAAGTGACTGTTGAAAAAGTCGATAACCTGAACGAAATAAAAGAAGAGAATGGGGTTCCCAACCGACTCAGTTCCTGCCATACCGCCCTGGTTGATGGATATGTAGTAGAGGGTCATGTGCCCGTTGACGACATCCGGCGCCTGCTGGCCGAACAACCCGATGCCATCGGTGTTGCAGTACCCGGTATGCCGCCAAACTCTCCGGGTATGGATCAGCCGGTGGACCGGGAGTATCAAAGTGTGCTATTTACCGAATCTGACCTGAGTGTATTTAATACGCATAATTAACATACATCTGCAGGGCGATGCCCAATATTGAAACCATTTCGTACGAAGAGGCGCGGGGAACACTGAAAGAGGCGTATGACCACATTATAGAGTCGCGGGGTAAGCTTGCAGAAGTTCATAAGATCCAGAGTCTGAATCCCGAGGCGTTACTGGCTCATATGAAGCTCTATATGGTAACGATGTTTGGCAAATCACCTCTGAGGCGCTATCAGCGTGAAATGTTGGGAGTGATTGTGTCTGCTGCTAACCGGTGCAGCTATTGTATTAACCATCATGAGCAGGCACTGCTGGTCTATTGGAAAGACAGCGAAAAAACCCGTCATTTAATCAATGACCGCACCCTGCTCAGCCTCTCAAAAGAAGACAAGCTGCTGTGCAAACTGGCCGAAAGCCTGACCCGCAACGAGCAGCAGGACTATACAAAAGAAATTGATCTGCTGAATGATACCGGAATAGATGACCGCGCGATTTTAGATGCCGTTCAAATTATCTCCTATTTTAACTTTGTAAACCGTATGGTTCTGGCGCTTGGTGTTGAATATGATGAGCATGAAATGAAAGGGTATAACTACTAAGGCCGTATTCAATCATTCATTCAAAACAGGTTTACATCCCCAGCCGGAATGCTTTTCTTTTGTCCGGTTTGAACCGAATTGGGCCGGCCGGAAAAACGTCCTTATCCCGTCTTCAGTTGTAAACTCCGTCATATCTAAAACTTCCGCACAATCGATATTGTCCTGAGTGTAGTTCAGGCGGTTATTCCTCTGATATAACTCCGATCTGTCAACTAAATCCCGTATACCCGGTACAGGCGTATCAAGATTGTATACAGAAAGAGTAACTGTTGTGCGTACATCTTCTGAAAGACGGTTAAATGAGTCCTGTGCCAAAGCGGTTGCAACAGAAGCCGGGTCGTACTCTTCGGGGGAGAGTTCTTCAAACACGCTGAGTTCACTAACATCAATGTGAGAGAGGTGCAGATTTTGAGGTGAGGCCAGGATTGTGTTAGCTACAGGTTTCAGCGCTGAAGCCATTGCCGGTGTACCGTTGTTGCAGGTGGAAAGTGCTACCAGGTCGAATTTTATCTCTTTATTTGGCAAAAATGAACGAATCTCCTCTGCAAAAATCTCTGTTCCAAATTCGCGGTCACTGTACGATTGGTGGTACCCTGTTTCGGAGTGCTGCGGTATTTCATGTCCAAAATAGAGGAAAATAACCGGTGTGTTCTCACCCGGGTGACCCTCCGCATGATCGCTGAAAAGAGCCGCTTCCTCTTCCATAAAACCGGATGCAGCATTGTCTCCGCGATACGAAATTTCTTTCACTTTTTTTCCGTTTTGAAACTGGTACATCCGGCTCGTGTTTCGTGGAAACAAGCGAAGCAGGGAGCGTTTTTCATTCCGGTGAAAAATTGTTACCTCGCCGGATTTTGCATTTTGTGCTGTATCCAGTGCTTTTTTCAGTGCATATTCATTAGCCTGAACGGCCTTCCCGCCGGGCGAATGAAACAGGTAGTCACTGTCACCGTGGATATAAAATATCAGGCTGTAGTCCGGCCTGAACGGCTCTTCGGTTGGTGAATCATGCAGCAGTGAACGGCTGCTGCATCCGCCAAGCAACAAAATGATACTGCAAAGAAGTATTGTCTTAATAAATAAATCGTTCATGATCCGGCACGTGTCGTTCTCTGCAGCTGGTTAAGTAAGTGAAACAGGTTCGGATTTACAGCAGCAACAAAATCAGTACAATCAGAAGAGCGGTCGTTAAACTGAATGTGATTGTTCGGTTTGCCTGCTCAATTTCCTGTTGTGAGTAATCGGAAAAATCAATCAACTCATCATCCTGCACTTCATCAAAGCCATCAAGCCCGTTCAGTTCACTCTTTTTCTCCTCAATCTGATCTTTAAACGACAATATTTGGCTTCGTTCTTCGTCCGTCAGATCTGCAGATTCATCTATATGATCAACAGCATCTATCATCTTATCAAAGGAAGTGTTCAACAGGTCGCGTTGTTCGGCGGGGTTGTCTGCCGCTTTTACATTTTGAACGGTTTTGTTGAAATGTTCTTTAAATGTTTCGGAGAGCGAATCCTGGGCAGCTGCTGTTCCGATAAGGGCAAAGAAAAGAATAGCTGTGGAGGAAATGATCTTAAATGTATGCATCATAATAATTTTTTTAATGAACGATTACTCAGCTTGTTGTTGGCATGATAAAAAATAACGGCTGTTTTACAGTAAATTCAAAAAAGAATCTATGGCAGTCATTATTTAAGTGTGTTCGTGTCAGGCTAATTTTTACCTTAATCCGCAGGTCGAACCAAGCTGTTTCTAATGCAAATTGTCATATTTGTTTCATGAGCATCGCGGATATCTACATAAAATCAAGTCTGCATGTTTCCCTGGCGGTTGTTTCTTTTGCAATCATCACCGGGCTGGAGCTGGGTATCATTCTGCCGTTATCAGTGCTTTTTTTCATTTTCTTCTCAACGGTGGTCTCATATAATGTTACGAAGTATGGGTGGGTATTTATTCAGTCATTATCAGGCAGAAAAGCACGGCTAAACCAGATTCTTGGAATTACCACTCTTTCAGCTGCAGGATTAGCTGCTACAGCATTCATGCTATCAATACCCGAACTGCTTCTGGCTATTCTGCTTAGTATTCTAACAGCCTCTTACGCACTTCCACTCCCGGGTGATCAAATCAACCTGAGAAATAGATTTGGTATGAAAATATTTATTATTGCGCTGGTTTGGACGGGGGCTACCGTTTGGCTGCCAATCTTAACAGCTGCTCGGGGTACGTTGATTATCTCAGATGTGGCAATTCTTTCGGTTCAGCGATTCCTCTTTGTGGTAGTGTTGACACTACCTTTCGATATCCGGGATCTCAGTAACGACCACCCAACGCTGGGTACCGTACCACAACTGATTGGCGTAAAGAAAACGCGGTTGCTCGGTGTAATTCTGCTAACAATTTGTGTACTGCTTGGGTTGATTATTCACTCACCATCAGGGGAGGCGTTTATTATTCTTGCCATAATATCAATTCTGACAGGAGTGCTTATCCTGCGTTCTATGACTTCACAATCACGCTGGTTCGCATCATTCTGGGTGGAGGGAGTTCCGATTTTATGGGCATTGTTACTTAGCGGGGCATCGATCTTTTTGCAGTGAGATACATTTGCGGAAAAAATCAATATTTAGATAAAAATACATTATTTTCTGGAAGCGGTTTTCTGCGATCTGCTGACGTAAAGCCCGTTTTACCACGATATTAATGCTATTTATTAATCTGTTCTTCACCTGATTTTTGTATTTAAAGTCAGGGTAAGTAAACCTGAACACATAAATGGGAGTACCATGAAAAAAAAACAATTCACCCTCGAACAACACAACATTCATGTAGATGATGTTATCAGAAACCCGGCCCCCGGTCGCTTTTATGAAGACGCAATTAAATACGATAAAGGCTCAGCTATTGCCGATAATGGCGCCCTGGTTGTGCGCTCAGGAAAACGCACGGGCCGGAGTCCGGCCGATAAACGAGTCGTAAAAACAGATGATCTGAGTGAAGATATCTGGTGGGGCGACATCAATATCCCCCTGGATGAACACACTTATAACATCAACCACCGCAGAGCAACAGACTACCTCAACACCTGTAAGCGGCTTTATGTTATTGACGGTTTTGCCGGATGGGATCCCAAACACCGCCTGAAAGTCCGGATTATTGCTGAACGCCCCTATCATGGATTGTTCATGCAAAATATGCTGATTCGTCCCACAAAAGAGGAGCTTGCGGATTTCGGTGACCCCGACTTTGTAGTTTATAATGCCGGTAAATTCCCTGCCAACACCTACACTGAAGGCATGACGTCCGACGCAAGTGTGGATGTAAACTTTGAAACCCGCTCGATGGTAATTCTGGGTACGGAATATGCCGGTGAGATGAAAAAAGGAATATTCACTGTTATGCACTACCTGATGCCGAAAGAGGACGTGCTTTCCATGCACTGCTCGGCAAACGAGGGGGATGATGAGGATGTGGCGCTTTTCTTCGGGCTTTCCGGCACGGGTAAAACCACACTTTCAGCAGATAGCAGCCGTAAGCTGATCGGTGATGATGAGCACTGCTGGAGTGACGACGGAGTCTTTAACATCGAGGGCGGCTGCTACGCGAAAGCCATCGGCCTGACCGAGGAGCAGGAGCCGGAAATCTACAACGCTATCAGGTACGGTACCGTGCTGGAAAACGTGATATATGATCCTGATACGCGTGAGGTAGATTATGACGACGTGAGCATCACCCAGAATACACGTGCATCTTACCCGATCGAGTATATCCCGAATGCGAAAATACCCTCCATTGCCGGTCATCCGGACAATATCATCTTTCTGACGTATGATGCATTTGGCGTTCTTCCTCCGGTGAGTAAACTAACGCCAGAGCAGGCAATGTACCACTTTATAAGCGGCTATACGGCTAAAGTTGCCGGAACGGAAATGGGTGTAACGGAACCTCAGGCAACCTTCTCGGCATGCTTCGGAGCTGCTTTCCTGGTTTGGCCTCCCAGCCGCTATGCAGAAATGCTTGCCGAAAAAATGCGTACCCACGGCTCCAATGCCTGGCTTGTAAACACCGGCCTGACCGGCGGAGCGTATGGTACCGGCAAACGGATCAATCTGAAGAACACGCGCGGCATTATTGATGGGATTCACAGCGGTTCCCTTACCGGTGCTGAAACCGTTAAAGATGAGGTGTTTGGTGTTCAAATACCCACATCCTGTCCCGGAGTGGATTCTGACATCCTGGTTCCGAGGAATACATGGAGTGATCCAAATTCTTACGATGAACAGGCCAAAAAACTCGGCTCACTTTTCAATAAAAACTTTGAAAAGTATGAGAAAGAGAGCAGCCGGGAGATATCGGAGGCAGGCCCTAACGTTTAAAACCGTCTGCCTGTCCGGCTCAAAAGATAAATCAAATGTTCAACCTGGTATTAAGAAGGCTGTCCAAAAGGGTGTCATCCCGCGTCTGAAGCGCTCATTTTTTGAACGCGTTGCGCCAGCGAAGTGAAATCTCCCATCCCTAATACAGGCAGGAGATACAACGCTTGGGCGTGGTATGACGGTATTGATTGTAACGTTCTTTATTGTCCACCCTTTTTGGGCAGCCTTATACCAGTAAAACCGCTGTTTCTGAAATCGCAGTCATCGCTCGTCACTCTTTTCCTCCGGCAACACACATGTGCATTGTCTTCGATGAGTTTTCGTTATTTCACCTCCTAACAACACATTTCTCTAAGTCCCTGCGCCAGCAGAATCCTTCTTGCAAACGCCGGGAAATAAAACGGAAGGTCAATCAAGTAGGCCTCTTTTTTTAAACGCAAAGCGAAGATAGTATTATTGTGCCACGGGAAATAGGATTTGTTTTCATTCGACACTACAAATTTTAGCTCACCACCTCCGGTTCCTCCCTGCACTGGAAGGAATTTTTGCTCTTCATTTTAGATGCATCCATTTTTAACCTGATTATTCAGATCGCTACATCGATCCCTCTAATCTCTCATATCGGCAAAACTCCATTTTTTAAAAATACTTTTGCCGCTTTGCCAGCCTTTCTGCGCGTACAGTGACAGGAACCTTTTATTCAACCTTCAACAACCTGTTACGATCATGAAACATCCAATCAAACGATCAAACCAATTAATTATCTTAAGAGGCGTAATCCCGCTTCCGGTCAGCCTTATCATGCTGATCTTGTTAATCTCCTGTTCCGATAACGGAACACCACTGGATCCGGCAGGACCCGATGAAAATCTGACGTTCGAGGAGATACTTGCAAGAGGAGGAAACTTTGAGGAGATACCCCAGTCCAGATCAACGGACACCCTGGCCGTCACCGAACCTTATAACGAAGATTACAATACACAGGAGGGAGCCAAGGATATCATTCAGCGCTTTGTTTGCTCGACAAAAACCCTGAGCGTACTGGACGGAAACGGAAAATTCCCGCTATTCAATACCAATGCGGACGTCATCTATCCGGCCAACCTGCTTCAGGGTAAAACCTTGTCCAATGCAACACCGTCACCCATCCCGGTGCAAAGAGCCGGTGGAACCATTTCCTATAACCTGAACAACGGCAATCTGGTCTCTACATTTACGGTTGAGGAGGTGCGGAAAAGCACTATTCAGGATGCCATGAACAATATCATCGCCAATGCAGGCGATGTGGTGCCTGCCAATTTCCAGCTCGACATTGAAGAAGTTCACTCTGAATCGCAGCTTGCTCTTGAGATGGGCATTGATGTGGAGACTTTTTCTTCAAAAGTATCCGGAGATATGTCGTTCAGTACTGAAAATGAGTACAACCGTTTTCTGGTGAAGCTGAACCAATCTTATTATACCATGAGTTTTGATCTTCCTTCGGGGCCGGAAGACCTTTTTGGTGAAAGCGTGACCCCTGAAGATCTGGATTCCTACGTGCAGGACGACAACCCGGCTACCTTCATCTCATCGGTTACCTACGGACGCATTTATTACATGCTCATTGAATCCACTTCATCCAGCCGGGAGATGAGAAGTAAACTGAGTGCCTCCTACGGGGCCTTCAATAACAGTGTGGAAGGTGAAGTGGAAGTGGATGCCTTCAATTCACTTGAGAATGTGAAAATCAAGGTGATTGCCTACGGTGGGGATGCGAAAGGCACGTTTCAGCTAACCGGAGAAACGTCCATCAACGCCATTGCCAATCAGCTGGCAGAAAGCACCGACATACGCGCCGGGTTACCTTTATCATATGTGGTTCGCAGTGTAGAGCGGCCCGATATCATTGTAGGCACGAAACTGGCAACAGAATACGATGTGGTTGAATGTGATTTGAAAGGAGTACTACCGCCGGCCGGGTTTATGCCCCTGGTAGATCTGTTTGAAGGCGGAATTGGAGCAGCCACACAAATTTCAGGGTCGGTTGTTGCCCTGTTCAGCCAAGCGGGTACCGAATATGTATTGTTCGACGGGATTACGTCAGAAATATCCGAAAAATACAGTATTGATGATGCAGGTGCCCCCCTGGGCGCATCGTCATTCACCGCGATCACGGCTGCTGTACGCGCATTCAATCAACAGATCTACCTGTTCAACGAGAACGGTACCCGTTTCGAAACGATCGACTACACATCCGTTCCGGCCGGATTGCCTGTTTCACCGTTTGGAAGTTTTCGGGAGGCCCAGGATGGATCAAACCTGGTCCGTTTTGTAAACGATTACTATACACGGGATCTGTATGGCGATTCGGAGGATTTCCCATTTGCAGGTGATGGATTTATTGCTGCATTGCGCAGATCAGGCGAGGATATCACGTATTCACTTACTCCGCTGCTTAACGTCTACCAAACGACTAACTACTACTACAGTGCCCAGTCGAATGGTGCGGTATATAGCCGGTTTGAATTTGATAATTTTTACAATCAGGATGTAAGCTATAAACGTTGGTATCCGGCCAGAAATCTCTCCGACGTAAACGGGTTTCCCTTCTCCCGGATTGAAGCCGCATCCAAGCTTGATCTGAATAATGATGAGAAGTTCATCTACTTTTCACAGGACGGGCGGATGGTTCTG
>JAWLEH010000104.1:0-2943 GCA_041686215.1 Balneolaceae bacterium
CTGCGGGGGTTGCGTGATCTACTGTTCTTATCAAAGACAGGAGATGCCACGCCGTGGGCGTGGCATAACATAGTTGCTGATGAATTAACGTAACAAACGCCCTTTTTCGACTGCTTTTGGTGGTATTTGACAAATATTAAGAATCGATATTAGATGTTTGCCTGAAAACAAGATTTTCTACCATAATTTATGAATCGACTTCTGCTTTTTTATCTGTCTCATAACGATTAAGCTGCCATAAAGACCGATCTGTAATAAGGCGGACACCGCGTTTGAATGTAAAATAGTACCAGGTCCATTCAGCAAACACCCGAAACCGGTTTCGGAAGCCAATCAAAAAGAGGATGTGGACAAAAGACCACAATAACCAGGCAATAAAACCGCTAAATTTCAGTCCGCGAATATCAGCTACAGCTTTGGCACGCCCGATAGTGGCCATGGTGCCTTTATCCAGATAGCGGAATGGTTTCACTTCACCCCGTTCTTCCGGGGGTTCTCTAAGCAGCTTCCCGACGTACTTGCCCTGTTGCTGGGCTACTGGTGCAAGTGCAGGCAGCGGCTCACCATCTTCGTCCTCCAAATAAGCCGCATCCCCCAGTACAAACACTTTCGGATAAGCAGGAATACTTAAATCAGCGTCCACTTTCACGCGCCCCATTCGATCCTGCTCTACATTCAGAGATGAAAGTAATGGGGACGCCACCACGCCTGCTGCCCAAATCAAATTAGGAGTTTCAATGTTGCCCTCTTTAAATGAAACGCAATCCTTTCCGATGTTCGTAACCGGCGTGTTCAGCAAAACCCTAACGCCCATTCCCTCCAGCATCTCCCGGGCTTTTTCCGAGAGTGAGTCCGGGTAACCGTTCAGAATGCCGGATGCAGCCTCTACCAGGAAGATGCGAACCTCATTGGGGCTGATATTTTTATAATCCCGCATCATATTCCTCTTAGCAATCTCAGCAATGGCACCTGCCATCTCCACACCGGTGGGACCACCCCCGACCACCACAAAGGTGAGATAGGGCTCCCGCAGTTTGGGATCTTCTATCTGTTCAGCCTCTTCGAGCGATAACAGAATCCGTTCCCTCACACGCAGCGCATCTCCGACTGACTTGAGCCCCGGCGCATGCTCTTCCCAGGAATCATTACCGAAATAGTTGTATCCGGATCCAGGAGCAAGGATCAGTTCATCATAAGTGATCGTTCGCCCGTCCGCCAAAAAGAGACTTTTGTGATCGGCGTCCACCTTTTCTACTTCTCCCAGCAAAACGTTCACATTTGAATACTTTCCGACAATTGCCCGGATCGGGGCGGTAATATCGCCCGGAGAGAGGGCCGCGGTAGCCACCTGGTAAAGCAGAGGCTGGAAAAGGTGGTGGTTTGACTTGTCGATAAGGGTCACTTTGGCATCTGATTTTCGCAATTCCCTGGCTGCAGATATTCCTCCGAATCCGCCGCCTACAATTACAATATGCCTTTGTTTCTCGTTATCCATGTTTCTCCTGGTTTACATTTAAACCAATTGCGTGATTGTTTCTCTCGTCCTTTGCGGCATAAAGAAGCATAGCTTTTTGATCCCTGGCTAAATCAAGCAGTTTCTCTACCGGTTCATACTTTGACGCCAGTTCATGTTCATGCCGTTTGATATACTCTTCAAACTTTTCCGGATCTTGGTCAAACCACTTTCGTAATTCCGGCGATGGTGTGATCTCTTTCATCCATTCATCCAGTTGAGCGTCGTCTTTTGAGACGCCCTGTGACCAAAGTCGGTCTACCAGTACGTGGTAACCATCCTTACCTGCAGGGTTATCTTTGATTCGTTTGATTTGTATGTTGGCTTGATGGCTCATAAGTCTAATATTTATTTAAACCCTGAGGCTGTCTAAAAAGGGCGTAGTAGTGCTGTAATGTTATCCATTCAGTCATACCGGACCCCGATCCGCTCATCTTTTCCCCGCGAAGCGATATCTCGTGCTCATATCAATGAATGGAGATCCCGGCTCAGAGGCCGGGATGACTTTCGCAAAGCTTATTACCCACAAAAATTCCTGTAGATCCAATTAATTTTTATATGTCAGCACGCGACCCCAGAGGCTCTTCGTGCCCCAGATACCGCGGCGCAGTGTTTCGAGCTGTACGATTTGGCTGTTGTCCACAAACAGGTTCACTTCCGGGCCATAATTTTTGATGTACCATGCAAACACTTCCGGATCGGCCGCCTCAAACATTAGCTTCTCCAGGCCAATTTCGTTGATGAACTGCGCGGGAACATCGGTTCTCCACGGGTCGGCATTTTCAGTAATTCCTTCTGATTCAATCATGATCATGTACGCGCCCGCATCCACAAAGCGCTTGGCCTGTTTCACAGCGTAGCCCGTGTCGAGCGTACCCTCACTTTCCAGTTCACCTTTGGCCGTATCGCCACCGGCGCCAAACTGGATACCAATTTCGGGTTTTGCCTTGAGTCCGGCATTCTGCACCTTCTCAATCAGCCCCAGCCAGTCGTCTGTTGGCAGGGTGATAAACCCGGCTGACAACTCAATGATATCAAAACCGTAATCTTTGCAGGTTTCAATGTAGCTGTCGACGGCTTCATTTCCCTGCGTGAGGATATACTCCATAAACCCGCCGGTTGATACCAATGCATCATGTTTGTGAGCAATGTCGATCAATTCCGTGACCGCTTTTTTGGGCATGATTGAGAACGATCCACCAGAGAATTTCAGGGAGTCTACATGCTCCCCCACTGTCTCCATGATATCGTTCAGGTATCGTTTGCCCATCACATCGTAATAGGGCCCGCGAATTTCAGTAACCCCTGTTTTTCTCGGTTTTGATTCCCGTTCATTCATATTCAAAAAATCGAAGTTTTTCTCTTGTGTCATAATAATCCTGGTTTTTGTTTAATATTTCGACCTTGCAGCGTTCCCGGCGTATTCACCG
>JAWLEH010000104.1:3043-11641 GCA_041686215.1 Balneolaceae bacterium
GACGCTGTCAGGTCGGTATTAGATCTTTAACTTCACATCTTCCAGGAGCTTCATCAGATCCGGAACAGAATGGTTCTCGAAATCCTGAACCATTTCGACGATCTGTTCACGAAGCTCTTGGGAAGTATAGGGTTTTGCCAGACCCTTAAATTTTTGGATAATGGTCTCCCAGCTCATCGGCCGGGTGTGAAATCCTTCATAGTCGGCTTTCTCTATAGTGTGAACTTCACCGTTTTTGAGGTGTACGGTCAGCTTCAGCGGCACTTCACCGGGGAACCGGTCGCTGTACTCCTGTTTTGGTGATACGTTCACCTTTTGAAGCAGCGCCTGAATATCATCCGCTTCGATTCGCTCCTGTTTGTATTGTGCTGGCATCACCTGTCCGTCGAGCATGGCGGCCGAAACCATATACTGCAGGCTGTGATCAGCCTCCTCTTTGGTGCGGACGATCGTCTTATCACCTTCTTCACCACCGCCGATAATGTTGAAGGCCACATCAAAAATCTCAATCTCTACCCCTTCAACTTCTTCCGCTGTAAATTTATGCTTCTTCTGTATCTCCATCATCGCCTCAATGGAAGACTGTGAGTGTATCTCAGCGTTGTATTTTTTGATGATGGTGTTTGTAACCCGCTCCATTTCTTCGTTCTGCCAATTGATTGAAAATTCACCGGCAATCGCCTCCTTAAATCCTTTGTTGCCTTCAAATACGGCCGGCGGGCCGGTAATCCCGTATTTGGCAAGAAATGCCGCATGGGTTCCGCCAAAAGCGGTGTGTGGGTAGGCGAGGCCTTTCCAGTTGGAGAGAGCCCCGGTTCGGGTTACGCGTAATGCGTTCAATGCAGTTCCCGCAATGGCGATGGCGTTTGCGGTCTGATCTTCATCCAGCCCGAGTGCTTTGGAAACTCCGGCTGCCACGGCATAAGAGCCCTGCGTGGTGTGATCAAATCCTTTATCCCGGACGGGTGCTTCATCACTCAGACGGCACTGAACCTGGTAGGCTATGCCCAGTGCTGTCAAAAAATTTTTGCCACTCAGCCCGGTTGTCTCGCCGGCTGCCAGAACAGATCCGATATTATCACTTGGATGACACGTTTCACCTTTGGCCAGGTAGCTGTCGTTGAAATCAAGGTATCGGACCAGGGCACTGTTGTACAGGGCTGCGCGGTCGGGCGTGGTTTTTCCACCGCCAATCAGCGTGCTCATTCCGGTACCTCCAAAATCTTCAAGCATTGCCCGGATCGCCTGTACCGGTGGTCCCTCTACGGCTCCGATAGCCGTTCCAAGGGAGTCGAGCAGCCGAATTTTCAGTTGGTCGACAGCTTCTTCAGAAAGGTGTTTGTATGATGCGTTTTTTACAAATTCTGAAAGATTGTGAATTTCCATAATAAATACTCCTTGTCTCTCATTATTTCAAAATTTCATTTAATCTTAATGATTTAATTTCACGACCTCCGGGTCAGAAGGTTAAAAGTCTCCATTTCCCAGCAAGGAATCCGTTCAGGAAAATGGGGACACTCCAAAATAAACTCCTCATAAGTCAAAAATTTTTTGCTTTTAAGTCGATGCCTTTCGGGCTCTACCCCGAGGCAGTTTAATCACTTACAGGGATCTCATAGGTACAGGAGAAATCTCCATCAGCGATGTAACTTGTTCGTTCTACATTGCTATTAAAAAGTTTCCGGTAAAACATTGCCTCCAGTTTGCAGGGCAGCCGCGTTTCTTTTACCACTTCGCTGAACGGGCAGTTGCACTCTTTAATGGTGATGGTTCCGTCCTTGGAATCCGAATCAACTTCCGGCATGAAGCCTTCCTCTTCAAAATATCCCATCAGCTTGCCAAGCCTTGATTTCAAATCATTTTCAGAAGCTTCGCCCATTCTGTTGCGTGCTTTCATCAGGCGCTCCTCCCAGAAGGATTCAAAAAATTGTTCAATCTTCTGCTCATCCCCCTGCTCTTTTAAAAACTTCAGAAGCTCGCGAATCATTTCCGGTTCGGAAGAGGGAAAAAGTTGGTGGCCTTTCGGCGTGATCTGGTACTGCAGACTGGGGCGACCGGGACCTGAACGAATATAGTCGCGACGGATATACCCATCTCTTTCGAGCTGCAGTAAATGCTCCCTGAGAGTAGTTTTTGCAAGGTCCGTATGGGTGACGGCCTCAGCCATCGAAAGCGTACCTTTTTGTTTGATCAGTTCGAGAAGGTCTTTTTTAGGTCCGGTATAAATCATAATATTAATGCTTACAGATTATTGTAGCGCCATTGATGCAGCGTTTTATAGTCATCGGGTATGTTTTCCGAAAAATCGAGTCGGTTTAAATCAACATACATGCCATGGATGATTCATCCGACGACTTGCTTTCAACAGTTTAACATATACAAGGAACTATGTGGAATACAACTGATCTTTAATCAGCGGGAATAAATGATCCTGTTCGATGGAGAAATATCTCTCAAGCTGGGTGGATAGATCCGCCAGGTTTTTGTTCATAATTCTAAATGTTGAACATGCCCATGCAGGGTGTTTAAAGCCATTACTAAACTCCCGGATTTTACCCATTTCTTCTTTGATTTTCGGGCGATCCGCCTCCAAAATCTCAAGGGCCCGTTCCAGATCCCTTACCTTACCATATAGAATGGATTCTTTCTGGTCGTTCAGTTCAGTTGCCAGCGGGAATAGCGTTTCATTTTCAAGCGACAGGTAGAGATTCAGCTGATCTCTCAGGGTGTTAAAATGCCACTCGATGTTTTTCAGCCAGGTATATTGATTTCCGTGAACAAGCTGAACTCGTGGCAGATCTCTGTTAATATCGCCGAGCAGCTCCTGTATGCAGGGCTGGACAGAATCTGAAAGCCAATTGCTCCAGTGGAACAGATCCTTCTTAAAACCCGGATTCCCGGGTGCATTTTTGATACACTCCGGTTCTGCATGATTTTTTTTGATCCAGCTTAAAAGCTCATCTTCATTCCACTGGCGCTGCTGACACACTGATCGCAACGTCTGATCCTGGTACTGCTCCGGCTTCATGCCAATTGAGTTCAGCAGTTTTGCTGCATTATGATCAGATGTAATAATCTGGCGGATCGTTGCTTCCGGCGTCAGTTTACTCAGTGTTTTTTTGGTACTCATTGCGGAGTGAATTTAGTTGTTTAACCGCTTGTAAACTACGGATCTTAAAACATTAAAACAATTAAATAGGAAATTACCGTTTTTATTGTTGTAATTAAATTCATTGACGGTTACCTTTTGTTTGTAATGAAAATTATTAAATAAAAGGTGCAGTATGGCGTACGTTGTAACCGAACCCTGTATTAAATGTAAATACACAAACTGCGCGGCCGTTTGCCCGGTAGACGCATTTCGTGAAGGGCCGAATTTTCTGACAATTGACCCGCTTGAATGTATTGATTGCGATGCCTGCGTAAGCGAATGCCCCGTTGAGGCGATCTATCCCGACGATGAAGTGCCCGAGAAATGGGAATACTATATTGAACTGAACGAACAGCTGGCCGAAGAGTGGGAGGACAAAATTATAAATGAAACCTATGATCCGCTTCCCGAAGCTGATAAATGGGCAGGTGTAGAAGATAAGCGAGATCAGCTCATTGAAAAATGGAGCGAATAAGAAATAACACGCTGTTCAATTAAGGCGAAACAGGAATACTACTATTATTGCTGCCACTTAATTAGTATAACGTTTACAAGGGTTAAATTACTGATTATAATTACTTTGCGTTCTTAAAAAACTTTGCGGTTAATACACTAACACGAAAATTATAAAGAAGAAAAACGAATTTGCCTTATGTATAAGTGGGCTGTTTTTATTCACCGGGTATTTGCGGCTTTTTGGCTGGGTGGAATGCTGTTTACAGCGGCGGTTGTTGTACCGGCTATAGGAAATTCAATAATAAACTCTCTGCAGACTAAAACGTTATAGAGTTTAAGTCGATGTCTCGGGGGTTTTGCCCCGAAGAAGATCAATAAAATTGATATACATGGCAGAACCGGTTCGCAACATATTCAAGGCTGAAAAGAAATTGCTAATGGATACAATGGCCGAATGCTTTAAAGAATTAAACCTGGAGCAGGTCGGAGAAAACCGGGAGTTGGGGTTAATTAGTTTCCGAAATACAAGTGATATGATGTACTACGTTCAAATCTCCCCGGTACCCGGGCGGGAGGGCACGGAAGTGGCAATTGCCCCGGGCCTGCCAAACCTGAAAGAATGTGATCCGTCTGAGATTGACAGGAACATGATTGAGAAGATTTTACATAAACTGGAAGAAATTAAAGAAGATTAGCAAATTATGTTTTTCATTGAAAACGAAGCTACTACCGATCCCCGGATTAACCTGGCACTGGAGGAATATGCACTGCGCAATTTCGGTAAACATGAAGATTATTTGCTCTTTTACACGAATGAACCCTCAATAATTATCGGCAGGAACCAGAATACGCTGGAAGAAATTAACGACGATTACGTAAGAGACAAGGGGATCCATGTGGTCCGGCGAATGTCGGGTGGAGGCGCTGTTTATCACGATCACGGAAATCTGAATTTTAGCTTTATAACAAATTATAAAAAAGAGAATCTGCATAACTTTAAAAAGTTCACAAAACCGGTCATAAAGGTTCTGCAGGATATGGGGGTAAATGCTGAAATGAGTGGACGGAATGACATCCTCGCTGAAGGCCGGAAAATATCGGGGAATGCACAATTTTCTACAGGTAAACGAATGTTCAGTCACGGAACACTTCTTTTTAACAGTGATCTTGATGAAGTGACCCGTGCCCTTGATGTGAAGATGAGTAAAATCAGTTCAAAGGGCCATAAATCTGTCCGAAGCCGGGTGGCCAATATCAGTGAATTCATCAAAAAAAACATGGATATTGCGGAGTTCAGATCGCAGCTTCTGGAAGGACTGACCCGGGAGAGCAGTCATTTTGAGACCTATCGACTTACTGCGGATGAGTGGAGTGCCGTCCATAAACTAAAGGAGGAAAAATACGGGAACTGGGACTGGAATTTCGGAAAATCGCCCCAATTCAATATACAGCGGAGCCATCGATTTACGGCGGGTGAAATTGATCTGCGGCTTATGGTGGAAAAGGGATACATCAAAAATTTTAAAATTTACGGCGATTTCTTTGGTGAAAAACAGGTTGCCGATATTGAATCGAAATTAAAAGATGTGAAATACGAGTTATCCAGTTTGAAATCGGTACTCGACCCGGTTGATGTTACAGAGTATTTCGGAAATATTGATAAACAAGAGTTTCTCGATCTTGTATATGGTGAGGATAAATAGTTACTCCCGCAGAAGAGATTTCTTATGAACGAACCGGTAATGAGAGATATAAGTGAGGATGAAGACCCTAAGATCCTGATGCATGCTTTTTACGATAAATTACAGCAGAATGACCGGCTTGGATATATTTTCAATGGCTTTGCCGATGTAGACTGGGACCATCACCTGCCCCGGATGGTTGATTTCTGGTCGAACCTGATCTTTCAAACCGGCCGTTATTAGGGAAGGCCATTTCGCAAGCATCTGCCGCTACCTCTTGAAGAAAACGATTTTCACCTTTGGTATGATCTGTTTTGAAGACCGTGGATGATAATTTTGAAGGACCAAAGGCCGAACATGCCAGGGAGATGGCATCAAAAATTGCGGCCTCGTTTTCTTTAAGAATGAAGATGGAAGGGCAATATGAGAACCCATAATCAAGCATTATGGAATATCATATCAACTCAATTCTGACCGGATCGTTTTTATGCTGCTATTTGTGGGACTGGCGGTTACTCTTTTCCGGAATAAGGGCGTGAATACTGGTTCCAAACAGGAATCTGAGGCGGAAAGCATCACTCATCCACTGTACCTTCCCACGATTATGCGTATGCTGATGGTCGATTGCATACCATCAACGAAGGAATCTTCACGCAAAACTTTCATCTGATTGAGCAGCTTGAATAGCATCAGCGAAAGTACAACCCCCTATTTTTGGATTTCATCAGGTTGAAAAAGGCCACCGGCTGGCCGATCTCAAGTGCGGGCAGACCCGCCATGTGCGAGATGATCTGCTCCGGTAGAGGGAAGGAAGTTCGTGCCAGAACATGTAATGGATTGCAAAATAGTGGGCCGGGAAAAGATTCATAGTTAGTTGAAAAAATAAATCCTGAAATCAAAGTTATTGAACGTAAGGAAGTGGTTTTAAGTTTTCCTGCAAATGACTGCATCACAACTATATCCCATGAAAATTGTGAATTGGATTTCACTTTATTTGAAAATCGGTATTTCTTTTATACTGCTGATTGGTTTCTCAACCGGTATTCAGGCACAGTCTGCAGGAACTCTGACGGGTTATGTTACGGACGCTCGTTCCGGTGAACCGCTGGTTGGAGCTAATGTTGGCCTGCAAGGAACCTCAAAAGGCGCCAGCACGGATAGTGACGGGTTTTACGAAATAGACAATATTGAACCGGGCACTTATACCGTCGTTGCCACCTATGTCGGTTATGAAAGTCAGAGACAGAATAATATTAGCGTGCGGAGTGCGGGTAACAGGAATATAAACTTTGAACTGTCTCCTACAGCCGAGCAGCTTGAAGAAGTGGTCGTATCGGTATCTGAACCGTTTACCGCTCCTCCTGAAAATCCGGTCAGCTTCAGGCGCCTTTCGCCCGAGGCCATCTCAACCTATCCGGCCGGAAACAGCGATATTGCCAAGGTTGTGCAATCGCTGCCGGGGGTATCCGGATCGGTGACGGGGTTCAGAAATGATGTGATTATTCGCGGCGGTGCTCCCAATGAAAATATCTATTACCTGGATGGTATAGAGATTCCAACAATCAACCATTTCTCCACGCAAGGGAGTGCTGGCGGTCCGGCGGGCCTGCTGAATGTCTCGTTTTTTGAAGGGGTGGAACTGAGTACAAGTGCGTTCGGTGCTTCGGCAGGGAATGCTCTTTCCGGTGTGCTGCGATTTAACCAGCGAAATGGAAACGACCGTGGGTTTCGTACGAATTTTCGGGTGGGGGCAAGTGAGGCTGCACTGACCACTGAAGGACCGCTTTTCAAGGGAGATGCAACATCTTCAAATACCACCTTTGTTGCCTCGGTTCGCCGTTCCTATCTGCAGCTTCTGTTTCAACTCATCGATCTCCCCTTTCTGCCTGACTATTGGGATTATCAATACAAAGTGGATCATAAATTTAACTCCAAAAACCGGATCTCACTGATCGGAGTAGGGTCCATCGACGATTTTCGGATTAACGTGCCGGATGATATCACCCCCGATCAGCAAGCCACGCTTGACCAGGTACCTGTGATTCAACAGAAAACCAATACCACAGGTCTTACATACGAACGCCGACTGAGCGACGGGATCGGTGTTAGCCGTACATCGCTGAGCCAAAGCAGGTTTTTTAACGATTTTTCCCGGTATCGCGATAACGAAAATCAGGATGGACTTTTCTCCAGAAACCGCGCCCGTGAGGTTCGCAATACCCTGAGGAACGAAACAACATTTTTCCGTGAGCAATCCACCATTTCAGTCGGCGCATCAGCACGGCTAAACAACTTCGAGAACGATTTTTTTGATGACAATACGGGGGTATCATTTAATTCAGACCTTACCTTTCTGAGTTACGGAGGATTTTTTCAATGGTCATCCGAGGGGCTTACAGAATGGTTAGACCTGACAGCGGGCATCCGGTTTGACGGGAACACCTTCACCGGCCGTGGTAACGAGATCTACCGCACACTTTCACCCAGGGCTTCACTCACCGTCAATCTCGATGAAGATGGAGAGTGGAAAGGGGTTCTTTCTGTCGGGCGCTATTTTAAAAAACCACCGCTAAACCTGCTTGGCTATAAAGAGAGAGGTAATTTTGTGAATAGAGATTCGCAATATATCAGGTCGGATCACCTTACCGGTGGGATTAACTATTTCCCTCGTCCGAGCACAAAAATCTCGGTGGAAGGATTTCTGAAACTCTATGATGATTATCCGGTCTCCACACGGGAAGAGGTCAGCCTGGCAAATCTTGGCGGCGGATTTGAGGTTCTCGGAAACGATGATGTAGAGTCTGTTGGAAAAGGCAGAACCTACGGCGTTGAATTCCTGACTCAACAAACATTAACCACAAATTATTATGCTATTCTCGCCTACACGCTTTTCTGGAGTGAGTTTACCGGTTTTGATCGCAGTCTCTGGTTACCTTCTGCCTGGGACAGCCGTCACCTTCTCACATTTACCGGCGGATATCAAATCGGCAACAGCTGGGAATTCAGCCTCAGAACACGCCTGATTGGAAGAACACCGTTTGCACCCATTAATGAGGATCGCAGTATCGAAACGTACCCAGAGTTTGTGTTCGACTATAGCCGGCTCGGCAGTGAGCGCCTAAAGCCATTTAACGCTACCGATATTCGTATCGACCGGAAGTGGAATTTTCAAAACTTTTCATTTGACCTCTATCTCGAAATTCAGAATGTCTTTGGCCAGGATGCTCCATCGGAGCCGAGCTACCTGCTGGAAAATGGCAGTAGCCCGGAATTTGTCCGTGTTGATCAGCTTAGTGAATCATCAATATT
>JAWLEH010000105.1:0-11600 GCA_041686215.1 Balneolaceae bacterium
CGGTGTGCATAATCTTTTGCTGCCTGCCTGACTTTCGGTGAGAGAAACAGCGCTGAGGTCATGGTAGGAATGGCCATCACTGCAAACATTCCATCTATCAGATTGATTACCGCATCAATTGAAACAACTGCTCCGAAAATGATCGTAATCACGTAGAAGTAATTGTAATAGTGTTGCCGCTCGGCACCAATTAAAAATCCGAGGCACTTGGTTCCAAAATAAGAGTAGGTTAGCATGGAGCTGATAGCGAAAATAACAACACTTGCAACAAGTACGTACGCTCCGGCAGGCCCATATACTTCCATAAACGCCATCAAGGTCATGGAAATACCATTATCTTCTGAACCTCTCCATACATCCGTAACAAGAATGGCCATCGCGGTCATCGTACAGATAATCAGTGTGTCAATGACAGGGCCCATCATCGCAACAATTCCCTCGCGCACCGGTTCTTTGGTTTTAGCCGCACCGTGGGCAAGTGATTCCGTTCCAATACCTGCTTCATTCGAAAAAGCACCCCGCTGAATTCCTGTACGAATGATTTCTCCCACTGCACCTCCAAGTGCTGCCTCTGCGGTAAATGCATCGGTGAACACAAGAATAAAATACTCCGGGATCTGGCCAAGATGTGTATAGAGTATATAGAGAACACTGAAAAAGTATAAGACAACCATAAAGGGTACCATACGGGCAGCTACATGGCCAATACGCTTAATACCGCCGAATATTACAATAGAAACAAGACCTGCCAGGACAACACCGGTAAGGAAATTTGCCATGAAAAAGCCACCATCAGCTCCCCAGCCTGCCGGTTCGTAAATTACATCCCGTAAAATTTGTGTGAGCTGATTGGATTGAAAAATCGGCAGTGGACCAAAAAGTCCTCCGAGGGCAAACAACACAGCCAGTGGTTTCCATTTACTGCCCATGCCCTCCATGATCACATACATAGGCCCTCCCTGGATATCTCCGCGGGAATCTTTGCCGCGGTAAAGGATAGAAAGGGTGCAGGTAAAAAACTTCGTTGCTACGCCTAATATTGCGCTGACCCACATCCAGAAAAGGGCCCCCGGACCTCCCATGAAAATTGCTACTGCTACACCACTAATGTTTCCGAGGCCAACTGTGGCGGCTAATGCACTTGAGAGTGCCTGAAAGTGATTAATATCTCCGGGATCGTCAGGATCATCGTATTTGCCGCGTAGCAGCTCAACAGAATGCTTAAAATATTTGTAGGGGGCAAAACGGGAATAGAAAGCAAAAAAGAGCCCCCCGCCAACTAAAAGAAAAACAAGTGGGTCCCCCCACATAAAAGAAGAGAAGTTTGCGAGAATTGTTTCTAATGTTTCCAGGGGACTGTTTGTTTATTAATAATTAGCAGCGCAGTGAAGAGTGCGTAATTCCGTAATGGGTGAGTCAACTCCGAAAAGTCAACCATTCTGAAAATTAGTCGCACAAGATTAAATAATTCAGGTTTATTTGTTTCGAACTCACCCCATCCCCTCTCTAAAGAATCAGAGAGGGGTGTAAGGTCTACATACATTATGTAATCTTGTTATAAACATCAGTTCTTTATCTGAATTTTCGGAGTTGACTCAAGGATTAAGAATACGAAAACAGGTGGAAAGAAATTGAATCCATAAGAATTATACAAATGGCGTACATTTAATTTGTGCGCCTCAGGTAGTTAATGTAATCAGTAGCCGGAGGTTCGATTCCCGACTGACGAAGCAACAGGTTTATCTGGGCTCTGTGGTGCTGCCCGTGGAGGATCAGGTGGTTACATATATCAACAAACCGGTTTTTAAAGGTAACGCCCCTGGAGTTTTGATACACAATTGCGGCATTCAGATCCATGTCGTGATCACCAATCAGGTCTATCCACATTTGGTGAATCTCTTTTGCTTCAGGTTTGAGATCTCTGACTTTAAAATTGTGCCATAAATCGTTCGTAGAAATTTTCAGGTCAAGGACGCGATCGAACCAAATGCGTTGTGCATTTATAATATGAGAAAGAAATGCGATGCAGGCCTGCCGGGAGGCAAAATCGTTATTCTCGCGGAGCAGATCTGTTAATTTTCGCGTACACCAAAGGTCGAAAATGAGCAGTTTTTGCAAGGATTGTCGGTTGTCTGTCATACAGTAATATTAAAATATTGTGATATTCCGCTGAGGATAAATTGTACACTAATGGCAAGTACGATAAAACCCATCAGGCGGGTCATGACGTTTAGCCCGGTATACCCAATATATTTTTGCGATATAGGTGCAAGGCGAAGTAATGTATACGAAACAAGCACGACCAGAAGTATCGATACCCCGTTTACAATATAGTCAACCGGGCCGGATGCCTGTGAGGCAAACCCTATAACAACAGCGATACTTCCCGGACCGGCTAAGATGGGGAGCGCCATGGGACTGAATGAGACGTCTTCTTTCTCAAGGGCGGCTGCTTCACCTTCTTCCGTAAGTTTCTTCCCGGAATCTGAGGGGTTGAGCATAGAATATCCCGACCGCATGATAATAAGTCCACCGGCAATACGAACACCTGGCAGGCTGATTCCGAAGAAGCTGAGTACATACGTGCCAATGAGCAGGAAAACAACCAGCAGCACGAACATGTAAATGCACGATTTTTTTGCTGTTCTGACTCTCTCATCATCTGTAAACCGATTGGTTAATGAGAGGAATACAGGCATAGCGGCAAGCGGGTTCACCACCGAAAAAAGGGAGGTAAAACTTGCCACAAGAAGCGCGACTGAGCTAAAAAAATACCCGTCTTCATTAAGGAAAGTTGCTTCAGAAATAAGTTCAAACATGGCTCAAAGATAGAGAGGATTTGAAGACTTTTAAATGCTCAATATCGGAACCTTAAAATTTGTATTTTTGATGCCCAAATCAGACTAACCCGCTTTTGGGAAAACCAGCAGCGGGCCAATCATTAAATCTATGGAACAACTGCTGTATGGATGTTGAATTGATAAAAGAACAGGTTAAAACGATTATTGAATCCGGAAAAAACCGGTCTCAAATCCTACAGGATATTTCTGGCCTGCTGGATGAACAAGTTGCCGTTTTTAACTGGACCGGGTTCTACCTGGCATCTGAAACAGAAGAACGGATGCTTGAATTAGGCCCTTATGTAGGTGAGCAAACGGATCATACCAAAATACCCTATGGAACCGGGATTTGCGGCCAGGCAGCAGAAACACTGGATACGTTTGTGGTGCAGGATGTTTCGCAGGCGGATAATTACCTGGCATGCAGCGTTGATGTACAGTCGGAAATTGTTGTTCCGATTATGAAAGACGGGAGGTTTGTTGGTGAGCTTGATATTGATTCACACACAAAAAATGCCATAACAGATGATCACAAAAAGTTATGCGAGTGGATCTGCAACGAACTAAAAGTGGTTTTTTGAGATCCGTTCACCAGAAATTCTGTTTTAATTGTAAGTGCTTTAATCCCCCTACCCTTTGGGGCGGAAAAGATAACAGTCCCCCATTTGCCGCGGGCATTGCTTTGGGGAAGGTGGACACTCCAGAATAAACTCCATATTGGGTCTAAGTTGATACCTCTTGGGCTCTGCCCCGAGGCAGTTCATTTGCCACGGCTAAAAAAACTCTGCTTTACATGAGCAAAACAATACATCTAAATTTGCCTTCGGGTCACGAGAAACTGTTCAAAACGATTGGGCGCGTCGCAGATACAATGGATATGCCGGTATACGTTGTGGGCGGATACGTGCGTGACTATTATCTTGGCCGTTTAGATAAAAACACTGTAACAGATATTGATTTTGTGACGATAGGATCCGGCATTGAATTAGCCCGAAAAGTTGCCAAAGAACTTGGCACAAGGAATATTTCGGTATTCAAACGGTTTGGTACCGCCCAGGTAAAAACCGGCGATCTTGACCTTGAATTTGTAGGCGCCCGGAAAGAGAGCTACAATCATGATTCACGTAAACCGGCTGTGGAAGATGGAACCCTGGAAGATGACCAGTTGCGCAGGGATCTGACAATAAATGCACTCTCATGGAGCCTGAATGAGGACTCCTTCGGTACACTGGTCGACCCCTTTCATGGGGTAAAAGATCTTCAAAAAAAACGTATCCGAACCCCCATCGACCCGGAAAAAACCTTTGAAGACGACCCGCTGAGAATGATGCGTGCCGTTCGGTTTGCAGCACAACTGAAATTTACCATAGATGAAGAGACCTTTTCGGCGATCCAAAAAATGGCGCACAGGCTCTCCATTATTTCCAAAGAACGTATCACCGAAGAATTAAATAAAATCGTACTAAGCCCAAAGCCATCCGATGGGTTTGAGTTACTGCTGAAAACCAGTTTGCTAAATGAATTTTTTCCCGAAATGGTAAATCTTCAGGGAGTGGATGTTCGAAACGGACAGCGCCATAAAGATAATTTTTGGCATACCTTAAAAGTACTTGATAACGTGGCAAAGGTAAGTGATGACTTATGGCTTCGCTGGGCAGCAATTATGCACGACATCGCGAAACCGCCTACCAAACGGTTTTCAAAAACAGCCGGGTGGACATTTCACGGGCATGATGCTCTCGGGGCTAAATGGGTGCCAAAAATTTTCCGGCGGCTCGGTTTACCGCTTGACGACAGGATGAAATATGTTAAAAAGCTGGTTCGGCTCCACTTAAGGCCGATTGCACTTGTTTCGGATGAGGTGTCGGATAGTGCAGTTCGAAGACTTATATATGAAGCGGGCGATGATATTGAAGACCTGATGATACTCTGCAGGGCCGATATTACCAGTAAAAATGAGTGGAGAGTTAAGAAATACCGTCAGAATTTCGATCGGGTTGAAGAGAAGATCAAAACCGTTGAAGAAAAAGATAAAATGCGAAACTGGACCAATCCCATCAGTGGTGATGAGGTGATGAAGGTGTTTGATGTAAAACCGGGACCCATCGTTGGTACTGTGAAAAATAAAATAAAAGAGGCCATACTGGATGGTGAAATTGAAAATAATTACGATGAAGCCTACGCATACCTGCTCCGCCTGAAGAAAGAGTTTAAGGAGTAGTGACCGGGTATAAATTGAAAATACGGGGAATATAATGGATCTATTTACAGTTATTGGTCTTGCCGCAGGATTCTGCACAACCGCTGCGTTTTTGCCGCAAGCCCTGAAAACCTGGCAAACCAAGTCGGCAAAAGATCTTTCACTGGGCATGTACCTGATTTTTTGCACAGGAGTGATTTTGTGGCTTATTTATGGAATTCTGATATCAGATTTGCCTATTATTCTTACCAACGTAATCACGCTGGCGCTGGCCCTGAGCATACTTTATTTTAAACTTACGTTTAAAGATTAAATCGACAGAATGGCTGAAAAACTCTGGATTGCCGAATCGTTTGCAAAAATAAACCTCGGACTTCATGTTCTTGAGCGGTTGCCGACCGGCTATCATCGTATTGAAACCGGCTTTGCCTTTATTGAGTGGAGCGATCGGTTTGAAGTGCGGGAAGCTGAAGCATTCGACCTGGTAATAAAAGACAGTGATATCCCGGCTGACGGATCAAACCTGATTACACTGGCTTACGATGCTTTCGACACCTATGTAGGTCTTAAAACCCAATATCGGTTTGAAGTAACCAAACAAATTCCGGCCGGTGCGGGACTGGGAGGCGGAAGCAGCAATGCAGCACTTGCATTCAGGATGCTAAATAAAATGGAAGACGCCGGGCTCTCGGATGATGATATTGTTGACCTTTGCCGCAATCTTGGTGCGGATATCCCCTTTTTTGTGCATGGAAAAACAGGGATTGGAACGGGTATCGGACAGGAAATTGAACATCTGGATATACAGCCCGATGCATGGATTGTGACCATCTACCCGGGATTCGAAAGCTCAACCACCGAGGCCTACAAAAATTGTGAACCCAATCCAGAGCCGGATTTTTCTATAAAAGGTGTATTGGTTGAGGAACCCATGGAAGAGTGGCAGTTCCTTCTGCAAAACCAGCTGGAGCCTGCAGTAATACCACGCCACGAAATGATCGGGAATGTTAAAGATCAGCTTCTGGATTTTGGTGCAGATTATGCTGCCATGAGCGGCAGCGGTTCCACTGTATTCGGAATTTTTGAGCAGGATTTTGTTGCAATTAATGCGTACGAATCGTTTCATAAACTTGGAATGAAAGCAAATCTGACCCGCCCCGGATTCACACCTGATTATGGAATTTATATCAAAGATTAAGATGTTGCAGCCAGATACATTAAATTGTGATGATCTGCGATGCAATCCTGTGTTCATGAAAACTTAATGCGGTAGCATTCGGAAAAACTCTTTTCTGATGTAACCTGCCGGTGTTCTAAATTCAATCAAACGAAATTATTTTTTACAGTTATGGCAAATTCAAATAACAGCAATGTTCGCAGCGAAATGGATGTTGACTCTTTTCGCGAAGATATCAAACAGCATTTACGCTATACACTTGCAAAAGATGAATACTCGTCCACCGAATGGGATAGTTACCGGAGTGTTGTACTGAGTGTGATGGACCGCCTGCACGACCGCTGGATTGAAACCCAGCAGAACTACTATAATCAGGATAAAAAGCGGGTATATTATCTCTCAATGGAGTATCTCATTGGGCGGCTGATGGATAATATGCTTGTAAATCTTGGCGTACAGGATGTGGCTGCTGAAGCGATGGAGGAGATTGGCCTCGACTATGATAAAGTCCGTGAAGCTGAATGGGACGCCGGTCTTGGAAACGGAGGACTTGGCCGGCTTGCCGCCTGTTTTCTGGACTCAATGGCAACGCTGGGAATTCCGGCTATTGGGTATGGAATCCGTTATGATTACGGCATTTTCTATCAGTCTATCGAAAATGGTTACCAGGTTGAAAAACCGGACCTTTGGCTGCAGTACGGCAATCCCTGGGATGTTGTGCGTCCAAAGGTGCAGTACACCGTACCGTTTTACGGCAACTCAGTAGCCTATAATGACGATAACGGCCACGTTCGGTTTAAGCTCAAAGACACGCATGAAGTGCGTGCGGTTGCTTATGACACCCCTATTCCGGGGTATAAGAATGGTGTGGTGAATAACCTGCGCCTCTGGAAGGCGGGCTCATCGTCTGCGATTGACCTGAAGAGTTTCAACCAGGGACAATATATCGATGCGGTACGTGATACCCAGCTCAACGAAAATATTTCGCGTGTGCTCTATCCAAATGATAAAATGTTTTTGGGGATGGAACTGCGATTAAAGCAGGAGTTTTTCCTTGTTGCAGCATCTATGCAGGATATTTTGCGAAGGTTTAAGAAAGTAGAAGACGACTGGACCAAGCTTCCCGAAAGAGTAGCGATTCAGTGTAATGATACGCACCCCAATCTTGCCATTCCGGAGCTGATGCGTGTGCTGGTGGATGAAGAAGGTCTACACTGGGATAAAGCGTGGGAGATCACGGAAAAAACAATGGCCTATACGAACCACACACTAATGCCGGAAGCACTCGAAAAATGGCCGGTGTCGCTCATGCGAAACTTGCTTCCTCGCCACCTGCAGATCATCTATGAAATCAACCGGCGATTTTTGCAGAAGGTACAGGCCGATGTGGGTGACGATCGTGGTAAACTCAGCCGGCTTTCTATCATTGGAGATGGCGAGGACCCCGTGGTTCACATGGCTTCGCTTGGAATTGTGGGTTCACATAAAATAAATGGCGTTGCCGCCCTTCACAGCGACCTGATTAAAAAGACACTGTTTCGCGATTTTTATGAAATTTTCCCTGAGAAATTTACAAACAAAACCAACGGTATCACGCCCCGGCGCTGGCTGCGGCAGTGCAACCGGCCCCTGGCAGACCTGATTACCTCCAGGATTGGGGAAGAGTGGGTTACGCACCTCGATCAGCTTAAAAAGATTGAGGAATTTGCGGATGATTCCTCCTTTATGAAAAAGTTTGTGACGGTAAAACAGGAAAATAAACAGCGTATGGCCGATTATATTGAGGAGCACCGCGGTATTAAGCTGAATACAAAATCGATGTTCGATATCCAGATCAAGCGGATACACGAATATAAGCGCCAGTTGATGCTTACGCTTTACGCCATTACACAGTATAACCGCATCAAGGCCAACCCCGAGGGTGATTTTGTGCCGCGAACTATTTTGGTAGCCGGGAAGGCAGCTCCGGGATACACGATGGCGAAGCTTTTCATTAAACTGATGAATGATGTGGGTGAAAAAATAAACAGTGACCCTGATGTGGGAGATAAGCTGAAATTTCTATTCCTGGAAAACTACAGCGTTACACTGGCCGAGAAGATGATACCATCGGCCAATCTGTCGGAACAGATTTCAACAGCCGGGAAAGAAGCATCCGGAACCGGGAATATGAAATTTGCACTGAACGGAGCCCTCACCATCGGTACGCTTGATGGTGCCAACGTGGAGATTAAAGAAGAGGTAGGTGATGAAAACATCTTCATCTTTGGAAATACTGTTGATGATGTAGATAAACTACGACGGGAAGGCTACAACCCCTGGGACTATTATAATGCTAACGCAGAGCTCAAAAAAGCCCTTGATCAGATTCGCGATGGATTTTTTAACGACGATAAAGAGCTTTTTAAACCTGTCATCGAATCGCTGCTTGAGAAGGGAGACTACTTCCTCATTCTGGCCGATTATGAATCGTACGTTAAAAAACAGGCAGAGGTGGATGAGCTGTATAAAGATCAAAATGAGTGGAACCGTAAAGCCTTGCTGAACACGGCCCGCGTAGGAAAATTCTCATCCGACAGAACGATCCGGGATTATGCGGATGAAATCTGGGATGTAGAGGTAAAGGATTAAGCGGTGCAGGGCACCGGTTTTCCCGGATCTTATAAGACACCCCGCCTGAGTCGATCACGAAGCTCTACGATCCAGACGGCAAGTTCATCGCGGACATCCTTGGCTTTTTCCTGCAGGTTCAGGTAAGTATAATCCGGTAGCAGCCCTTTTTTGTGGAGGTCATAAATGGCATCCAATACATTGTTTGCTGCGGCTAAACCGCGCCTGCAGTTGGCAATATTACCTCCCAGGCCCTCCATTTCAAAGCCCATTCCAAATCCACCTGCAATTTTTGCTGAGGGAATTGTGGCATTCCATATCAAGCGATCCAAAGACTCATCTTCGGTGCTTTTTAACTTATTTTTTGTGAGATCAAAAACGGTAATTGAAAAATCAAACGCTTTCTGGTAAACAGGCAGATTCTCAAAATCAAAGACATCCATTGTATCAAAAGAGGTTCCTTTTTTCCAGTCTTCTCCTTCATCATCACTGGTTAAAGAAGCTGACCAATCATCCAGAAAATCTAAAAGTTCATCGTCGGTCTCGGACAATCGAACCCAACCCATTTTTTTAAGCGTTGATGCTCTCGGCATCGGGCATGTCGGCATACTCTTCAAGCAGGCTCATGTATAAATCGGTACGTTTATCGGCTTTTCTCATAAACTCCTCCCATTGATATTCATCCCAGATTTCCTCTGAGCCGGAGTTTTCATTCTTGTTTGGGTTTGAATGATCCATTACACTACCCTCTTGCTTTTATTGTCGGTATAGCTGAATGTAGTTTCTGAATAGTAGACTATCAATAAATAAATACGGGAAACGGATCGATTTCTGTCCTGAACAGGGTATGAAATGAGGTGGACCTGTAGCGACTGTACCAGGGTA
The DNA here is from genome assembly GCA_041686215.1 of Balneolaceae bacterium. Lineage (GTDB taxonomy): Bacteria > Bacteroidota > Rhodothermia > Balneolales > Balneolaceae > SW132. Next base: position 9,713 of record JAWLEH010000105.1, read on the forward strand.
AGGCGGCAGTCACCGAGGTGTGTTGCCTCATCAAATGCGATCATGCATTTTTCAAATCCTGAGTCCGATTAATAACTTTCTTTTTTGGAGTCATAAAGTGAGGCTGTCTAAAAGGGCGTTCAATAAAGAGGGTCAACATCAGTACCGCCATGCCAGCCCCGGTGTGGCTTCACCTGTCATTTACATTTATTTTAACAGTAGATTCTCCCTGGTAATCAAACCTCGCTAAATTGATCTATCATTTATATATCAGCCTGAGATTCCTTATTTTAGTGTGCTGTTGGAAACCGGGATCAGGTGTGGAGTGAACAGGCCGGTTTCAGAAAACTTACTAACCAAAAGATTTAAACGAGTCATGGCTAAAGAATTTGATGTTTGTGTAATTGGTACCGGTCCGGGTGGATATGTGGCGGCAATACGAGCAGCCCAGCTTGGATTTAAAACAGCCGTTGTTGAAAAACGAAAACTTGGCGGGGTCTGCCTGAATATTGGATGTATCCCCACAAAGGCACTGCTCCGCTCTGCTGAAGTGTTTGAATCGATTTCTCACGCTTCTGATTATGGTGTAGATGTGAAAGATTTTTCTGTGAATTTTGACGCCATGATTAAAAGAAGCCGCAACGTGGCTGACAAAATGAGCAAAGGTGTTCAGTTCCTGATGAAAGCCAACAGCATAGAGGTTTTAAAAGGGACAGGAGTTTTCAAGTCTGCCAAGGAGCTTTCTGTACAGGATGATAAAGGCAAGGAGAAAGAGACGGTTAAGGCAAAGCATTTTATCATCGCTACAGGTGCACGTCCGCGTCAGCTTCCAAACCTCGAAATTGACGGCAAACTAATTATTGATTCCGAACAAGCAATGCAGCTCGAAAAACAGCCTAAAAAACTGCTTATTATCGGAGCCGGAGCAATTGGGGTTGAATTCGCTTATTTTTATAACTCCATCGGCACAGAAGTAACGCTTGTTGAGCTTCAGAAAAATATTGTACCCGTTGAGGATAAGGATGTTGGTAAAGAACTTGGAAAAATCTACAAGAAGAAAGGTATCAACATACTAACCGAAAGCACTGTTGAGAAGGTTGAGAAGAAAGGCAAAGGTGCAAAGGCAACTGTGAAGACCCAAAAAGGCGAAGAAGAGTTTGAGGTGGATGTTGTTCTCTCAGCCGTTGGTGTTACAGGGAATGTTGAGAATATCGGTCTCGAGGAGGCCGGTGTTGAGCATGAAAAAGGCGACATCAAAGTAGATACGTCAACCTATAAAACTACGGCGGATAATATCTACGCCATTGGTGACGTGATTGGAGCTCCATGGCTGGCACATAAAGCGTCTCATGAAGCGATTGTTTTGGTTGAACAGCTTGCGGGAGAAAATCCACACCCCATAAAATATGATAATATCCCGGGTTGTACGTATTGCGAGCCTCAGGTGGCTTCTGTGGGATACACCGAAGAGCAGGCCAAAGAAGAAGGATACGACGTAATGGTAGGCAAATTTCCATTCTCAGCCAGCGGAAAAGCTGCAGGCCTTGGCCACGAAGAAGGATTCGTAAAGGTCGTTTTCGATAAAAAATACGGTGAGTGGCTCGGTTGCCACATGGTTGGTTCACATGTAACCGAACTGATTGCCGAAGCTGTTGTAGCCCGGGATCTCGAAACTACGGGACATGAAATTATCAGTGCGGTCCACCCGCATCCAACGATGAGTGAAGCCGTGATGGAAGCCGTTGCCGAGGCATATGGCGAAGGTGTTCACCTGGGATCTAAACCAAAGAAGAAGTAAAAACAGGTTTATATAACTCTTTTCGTTTGCTTTTCAAATAGCCGCGTCTCTAAAAGGAGCGCGGCTTTTTTTTGCGTTAAAGCTTTGATATGATGCCTTCTTTAGTAGTAA
>JAWLEH010000106.1:0-11567 GCA_041686215.1 Balneolaceae bacterium
AATCATTCGTCCTTCCAGGATGTCGAGAGGCGTCATGGTTTGCCCTAGGCCTGCTTTCACAAAAAAGGCATCATCGGAGGTGGCACCGGCCAGGGCACCGTCTCTCCAGAGTTTTACAAGGAAGTTCTCTATCATCGATTTAACACGAAGCCAGGTTTTGGCATCATTGGGTTCAAACACGACAAACTCCGTAGCTTTCTCGATCGACTCTTCAACGAATATGAACAGCCGTCTCACGGGAATATAGCGCCATTCGTTATCGTTACCGGCCAGGGTCCGGGCTCCCCAGACCAGGGTACCTTTGCCGGCAAACTGACGGATAGCATTGATCGATTTTCCAGTAGCTGCATCCACATTCAGCTCCTCCTGGTCCTCGCTGCTGATGGGCAGCACCGGCTCGCGCACGCGGTTCACACTCACATTGGCAGGCGCTTTCCACACACCGCGCTGACGATCTACACGGGCGTATATACCCGCCATCGACCCGCATGGATAGAGTTCAACAAACCTGTCGAGAAGTTTTTTAATTCTGTTGTAGAGTGCTTTGTCCGGGTCTATGATCTCGAAATTACCCTCTCCGGAAACGCTGGCTTCTCCGACTCCATTGTCGTCATAGGTGAGAACAATGGATGCGCCTGCAGTTCCTTCAGTCGTAGCCGTAAGCGTGATTATTTCGCTGGATCGCTCAGCCGTGTAGTTCTCATTGCCGGCTTTACGGATGGCTTCCAGAAGGCTGGCTGCCGTTGTCGCCGGACCAGATCCGGGCACAAAACCGTAATTACCGGGAGACGGGTCGTCTTCTTCTGAGGCTACTGCTTCAAAGGTTTCGTCATCAATTTCAAAAATATCGCCCACAACGTCATTGCCGGAAAATGAAATTTGTCCGACGGCATAATTGTCTCCTTCACCAATCACCTTTAGCGAACTCAAATGATAGGGTCCCTCACCGGCGGTTGGCCGATTGTCGGTGATCAGCACAGAAGCATCGTTGTAGTATCGATTCAGGCTGGTTTTAAGCGAGGGATAATAGGATGCTCCATACTTCAGATTGCTTGTACCAACCTCATCACGAAAAGCGGCAGCATCTTGAGCTACTGTATTGGTGTCGGGATTCGCAAGCGTATCCATAATGGCAAATCGATCCTGCAGCTTGTTGCACTGAGCCAGCAGTTGATCATGAATGGTTGTACGGTCGGTTGAGTCTAAGTGAACCGCCTCCGGAACAACCAATAATGTAGGCTCATCTTCCTGTTCCAGTGCGGTGATACCGGCCTCAAGGTCTCCCACACTAATATCGGATGACGAAGCGGGAGCATCAACATACGTTCCCACGGAAACCACGTAACAAGGTCCGCCGCCATTTGCATAAAACATCTGCAGCTGGTAATAAAGCAGGTAGGGCGACATTCCCGATGGCTCCGGAATGGAAATATCTGTGATATCGGCATCATCGGGATTGGGCGAAAGTGTGATCGCATACTGCTCATCGAACGGCATGCCAAATAGTTCCTGGTATTGCAGCATCGAGGTGATACGAACGGGAGTGTAATCGTTGATGGTTTCTCCATTTCGCTCTTTTTTTTGTGTGTAGCCGACAAATGCAGGGATGGCAGTGGCTACGGCTGCAACGGATGCCGGCAGGGTTGAGATCTCTTCAATGTAGACACCGGGTGTTTTATAATCGGGCATGATGGCGTTGATTTAGTGTTAAATGAATACAAAAACTTCGCTTTCGGGGATACCGTTAACCTCCTTCACGACACCTGAGTGGGAGGGATTTGGCAAATTACTGACCAGTTCTCTGCTTCCGGGATTTCTGAGCAGCCGCAAACTGGCTTTGGGTCTGTCAGTAAACGGAATGGCAGTTTGCGATTTGAAAATCACTGTCTCCATGCCGTTGATTTTAATATCCGCGTTGGGCTGATCCCCATCGACGCCAAACTGTACGGCAGGTGAACCGTTGGTCACCTGTTCTGTAATTTCGAGGTCATGATCATCAAAAATGACGTTCCCGTTTTTGTTGACGATGTAGTAGGTCCAGATAGTTTCTTTGCGCGAGAAGCTGATTTCATACTCTTCGGTTGGGCCATAGAGGTGGCCGGTATCCTGAGTATAGTTGATTTCTGCAATCCCGAGGATATCCCGGGATGCCAGCCGGTCGTCTACATAAAACGTATGCTTTTCCAGCGTTTCGTCGTCATCCATATTTCGTATGATCACGGAATATCGCCCGGAAGGTTTGTTCCGGAGGTCGATCTGCCGGCTGTAGGTGTCCTCATTGGATTTCTCCAGAATTAAGGTGGTGGACAGGGGAGATCCGTCAACTGTTCTGCCCGGAGATACCAGGTTACCCTTATCATCGCGTACACGAAACAGCACCTCGTCAGGATTACCATCAAGCTGAAAGGAATAGGTGAACACGCTGTTTCGGGTTCCGTCCAGTATGGAGTGAGAGATCGCTTCCGGCTTTTCGGGATCAATGGAGGGGTTTTCCGGGTCATTACTGAAATGAAGAATGCTTCCGGAATGAAAACGATCGTCCCGTGCAAGATCCAGCTTCGTGATATTTTGGAATTGGGTTTTTTGCTCTGCAGTGATAAAGAACGAGAATCGCTGATCGGGATCAAGTTCAACCACAGGTGTTGTCTCGTTATCACTGGCACGGTAGTCATCACTTGCACGGTATAAGACAACAACGCCGCCGGGAATCCGCTTGAAAAGCATTTTAGCCCCATTCATTTTTCGGACGGTTTGATGGGTGGGATGCAGATGCACATCCGGCAGACGGCCGCTTTCATAGTAATTATGAAACAGCCTCAGGTTAAACAGCCGGGTGTAGTTGATGCTAACCATTGTGAGTCCCACTGCTTTTGATTCCAATTTTCTCGATCGGGCGTGCTGTGGATTGTAGTGCTTTTTCCTGGAAGCGAATCAGACGCACGCGATAGAGAACCGACGGCAGATACTTGGTGCCAACTACGCTCCAGAAGTTGTAGAGCTGCTCAAAAGAGTAGGAGTAAAGTTCAACCACCAGTTTTTGGAGTTCAGGGTCAATCTCACTCATCGCCGGAGAGTTATCGGGAGTAAAAACATTCTTGGACTGGAAATAGGAAATGACATATGAAAGCTGCTTGAGTCCTTCAACATAGTCGTCGGTCGGGTCTGCATTTCGGGTATCCTGAAAGTTGGCTGAAATCAGGATAAACAGGTTCAGTTTAATCTCAGGATTCATCTGTTCTGCAACCCCGTTTTCATTCAATAAGGTGGTTTTTTGCTCTTTATAGTGCCGCTCTTCTTCAATATTAATGAGCGACAAACCCAGGGAACTGTCAGGAATCACAATTCCGGCATTTTCTGTAGCCACACTTGTCAGGAAAATCCGTTCCGTGTTAGGATCATCTGTACGTAACTTCAGGTTTTCATTAATCTGCCGGGTAAGAAAAGATAGTGAGGTGTGAATCATATAATTCCCTTTCTTGCCACAATTGAAATTGTCTGACGGCTGTTTCTTAAGTCATTTGCTATGATTTACTATAGATAAATAATAGAAGACTCTCACTACCCAACTTTACTACCGAATATTTCCAAAGAGTGGGAATAGACGAGGATATCACTCGACTGCCGATTGAGGTTTTCGGCTGTTGAGTTGGAGGAGCAGGTCATTTGTTGGCCAAGATCATGAAACTCGTCAGACGACTGAGCGTTTGGATGCAGGCGGTGTTACTTCCAGAGTCTTCAGACGAGGGTTTCCCTCGATTGTTGAATTGGAGGTAGAGTGGTAGCAGCGAAGCTGCAGGCTGTCAGCTTTCCCGGCTGACGTTTTTCTCCATACCTCCATCTCGGCTGATGGTAGGAGGCGGCTATAAAGAAATTCACAGGCATCAAGAAAACCATGGAATCAGGAGTTTTCAGAAATAGATGAGACTGTACGCAGCAGGAGTCGTTCAGAAAAGCCGCAAACAAATGAGATAGCGAAATAGGTGAACTCAGAGGTCGGGCGAAGGTTCATTGCGGCAGGTATAAATTCAAGAAATTCGGATTCCATCAGTACAAAAAATGCAAGAGAAGCAGCCCCGCCGGTGAACACACGTACTGATGTGAAAAAGTGAGAATGGATCAGTTCCGGATTTCGCAGGTTTGTCGAAGTTGATTTTACTTTGAAGATTGCGCTCATCGAACCACCAAAAAGCCCGAATAGAATAATTCCCGGCAGCAGCGGAACCAGCTGAAGATTGCGGGCCTCCGCTGAAACCGAGATCATAGAACCGGAAACGGTAAATGATGCTGTTATAAAGTAGATTATTATCAGAAACGCTGTGGCACCAATCCAGTAGAGAAGGTTGTTAACTACTGACTGAGTGAGGCGGTTTTTATAATAAACGTTGCTGAAATGCTCGTCACGGATTTCCGCTGCAAGATAGACACTGGCCGCATCTGGCGGGTTATCTTTTGATTCATGTTCTCCGAGCAGATGGTGGACCGCTTTTTTACGCCAGGTGTTCAGATTATCAGCTTCCAGGCGGATTCGTTTCGCGAGTGCATTAATTTGGGTTTGAGTCATTCCCAGGATTGAAAGACGCTTAGAGGCAAGGAGACTTTTCCAGGAACTGTCAATCAACCCGCGCTTCATCTGTTCATAGGCCATATTTACCAGGGCACCGGCCTGCTCTCCCCATGTGGGAATACTTCCATCTTCAAGAGAGTTTTCACGGATCTGGTGTTCCAATATCGCGCTGTGTGCCCGAAGATCGCCTTCAAGACGTTCAAGTATGTTTCGGTTTGGACGCTTACTCTGTTCCGGTGTGTAGCTGTAGAAAAGGGTGGTGCTGCTACCATCATTTGTATAGTAGTCGTGCGGAAAGCTGATCTTGTCAACCAGCTTCTTTTCAGCAGGATCAGTAAGCAGTTTTTTAGCCTTCGGTAGCGTTACCCATTTTACATGATGGTTTTTAACCGGGTCTTCCGATCCGGACGCTGCTTTTACCCTCAGGTGCCAGAATACAACAAATTCCGGTGGGTCCCAGTCGGGATAAAAAACGGTTTCAGCCGCCACAGGCTGCTTCACATCTGCGCCTGCAAGCTGGCCAATAGCTTTAAACGGATCCTCTTTAAGGGTACTGTATTCATCGCGTTTGTAAACCGGCAGTTTCCATCCATTATCCACTCCGTCTGAAGATATAATGGCGATACGCTGATGACCCGCAATATTTTTCCAGATGATGCCCCCGGTAGAGGGCGAGGGTGTTTTGCTCATTCCGTTTTTCGGATGTATTGTTTTGAAACCCAGCCTTTTAATTTTACTTCTACATTATACCAACCGTTTTGCTCATTCAAAACCTGAACTTTGGTATTCCGGGAAAGTGGCTTTGCAATGGTTTCTTGGGAAGCTGAGGGGCCGGAACGGATATTAAGAGCCGATGCGGTTACAACTGCTTTTTCTCCACCTGTTTCTTCATCGCCAGAATGTTTACGGTCGGAATGGAGGAGACGTTCGCGAAGTTTATCCAGGGGAAACGCAGGCCCGGGATCTGATTTTCTGCCCGGCGAAATCTCCTCGTGACCTAAAATATAACGGATATTGTAACTGTTTATCAGTTGTTTACAAAGTTCAAAGGTTGATGCAATCTGCTCTTCGGTGTAGAGATGCCACCAGGTTTTTTCATCCTCATTGCGGTGCTTTGCAAGAATGACCTCGTCTTCAGAGTAGCTTTTACCAAACCAGGGGCGCCAGGTATTTCCTGATTTTTCCATTCTGCCGGCATTTACAATCTCAATGCCGATAGAGTAATTATTTAGCTCATTGCGATCCAGCCAGGAACTTTCACCGGCATGCCATCCAATCTTGTTAAAGGGGATCATTTGAGTAATTTTACCGTCGCGGTCAACCACAATATGAGCGCAAGCTTTAACCCGGGGATCTTTAAACGTATGTACAGCAGATGACAATGACGGTCCCGCTGTGTAGTGAATTACAATGGTATCGGGCAAACCCTCTGGGAAGGTTCCGCTATTTTTATCCACTTCGTCGATAACTATATCGTCTGCTTCAATTTTGTGTGTATTGATTTTCATAATTATCTCCCTGTTTATTTTTGAAAGAATGGTTAGTATACGATATAAAAATGAAATCATAGATCAAATAGTGGATTTCAGGCAATTAAAAGGAAGACATTCCTGTGGAGAAAAAAACTTTCTATAGAATTCAGAAAAATCATCCTACCATTTTCGGGAAATCAGATTCATTTTTATTGAACTGTAAAAAAGGCGGCAGTAGCGTCCGGGTAACTGACATAAAATCAATGCTTAAAATATTCCACAATAGAATAAAATCTCTTTACCTTAAAGCGATCTGATAACGGGATTTTATTTCTGCAAGTGATGAAAATACAGTGGATTATGGATGGTACTCTTATGATGAACTGGATCTTTAGTCAGGCAGCCTGGCTGGTTGCACAGGTTTCGCAGGCACAAGTGATTGAAGGGATCTCACAAATGCTGCCTGAAGCCTGGCAGGGTGAATTCACCGAACCGGCTATAGGGCTGTCGCTGGTATTTTTGATATCTGCCACTGCACATTTCATCATCAGGTACTACATCATACGGCTTCTTCATAAGCTGGATGAAAAAACAGCTACCGAGTGGTATGCCGTCATTTTGCAGCACAAGCTTCCTCAGCGTGCTCTATTTGTGGTTCCCCTGGTGATCATTTACAACGGTCTGAACCTGGTACCTGAGTTTCATGAAGAGGTCACCGATTTTATTATCCGTATTACGGCTGCTGCCATGATTCTGGTGGGTGCACGGGTGTTCGATGCATTTTTATCATCGATACACACACTCTACCGAATGAAAGCACCCCAGGACCAGGCCCCAATTAAAAGCTACATTCAGCTCGGAAAAGTACTGATTTACATACTTGCCGGATTGTTTATCGTCTCCAGCCTGGCGGATAAATCGCCCTGGTATTTTCTAACCGGTATTGGTGCCGCGATGGCCATTATCCTGCTTCTGTTCCGGGATACTCTGCTATCGCTTGTAGCCAGCGTTCAGCTTACCAATAACGATTTGGTCCGCGTGGGAGACTGGATTGAGATGCAGAATTTTGGTGCCAATGGTACCGTCATTGATATTGCACTAAATACTGTATTGGTGCAGAACTTTGATAAGACAATTTCGGTCATTCCAACTCATAAATTCCTGGAACATAGTTTCAGAAACTGGCGGGGAATGAAAGATACAGGGGGACGCAGAATCATGCGTTCACTTAACATTGATATTTCCTCCATTCGATTCTTAAGATACAGTGAAATCAAACGGCTCAATGAATCGAAACTTTTAAAAAAGTATATCGAGAAAAAGATGAACGAGGTGAACGAGCATAATAAAAAAAATCTTGGCACAAGTTACGCCACGCTAACAAACGGGCGGTGGTTAACGAACGTGGGAACCTTCCGGGCCTATATTATAGAATATTTAAAGAACCATCCGCGATCGCGCGAAGATCTTACCATGATTGTACGTCAGATGGATCCTACAGAAAAAGGAATTCCGCTTCAGATTTATGTATTTGTGGATACCACGGTGTGGGAAGAGTATGAAGCAATTCAGGCGGATATTTTTGATCATCTGCTTGCCATAGCTCAGGAGTTTGGACTGAATATTTTCCAGGATCCCACCGGCCGGGATTTTAAGTCACTTTCTGAAGAAAGGCCAATCCGATAATCTCTTAATCAACTGGTAATATTCTTGTCGGCTGTTACTTCGTTCACAAGAGATTTGCCTTCTTCGAAATCACTGAGGTTTTGTAGGGTTATCCGTGTGATTTGCGCCAGTGCCTCAGTTGTGAGGAATGCCTGGTGGCCGGTAATCAACACATTTGGGAAGGTCATCAGGCGGGCGATTTCATCATCCTGGATCACTTCACCGGACAGATCTTTGAAGAACAGATCATCCTCCTGTTCATAGACGTCAATCCCAAGAAACCCGATTTTTTTCTGCTTCAGGCCGTCAATTACGGCGGCGGTGTCTATCAGCGCCCCGCGGCTGGTGTTGATCAGCATCACACCCTCTTTCATCCTGCGGATGGACTCCTTGTCGATCATATGGCGGGTTTGAGGAATCAGAGGACAGTGCATTGAGATAATGTCCGATGAGGCAATAAGTTCATCAAACTCAGTGTAGGTTCCGCCCATATCGGTAACTTCTTTGTTTTCGTTAGGGTCGAACGCCAGGATTTTACAGTCAAATCCCCGCATGACCCTGCAGAAGGCGGTCCCGATAGTTCCTGTGCCAATGATGCCCACAGTTTTCTGGTGAAGATTAATCCCGGTTAATCCCTCAAGCGAGTAGTTATTTTCGCGAACCCGGTTATAAGCTTTATGAGTTTTTCGGTTCAGGGTAAGGATCAGGGCAACGGTATGTTCAGCAACGGCTTCCGGTGAATACGCCGGCACCCGAACCACGGTGATGTCGTGCTTGCTGCAAGCGTTCAGATCTACGTGATTAAAGCCGGCAGATCGCAGGGCTATAATCTTAATTCCATAGTCTGAAATTTGTTTGACCAAGGCTTCACTGACAGGGTTATTCACAAATATACAGACCGCATCAAACCCCTGAACAAGCGCAGCCGTTTGCAAACTCAGGGCATCTTCAAAAAACGCGACCTCATGGTGTGAGTGTTCTGTGGCAGGGCCGAAATGGGCCCGGTCGTACGATTTGGTATTGAAAAAGGCGATCTTCATCCGCGGGTTTTTTAGTCGTGCATTAGGTTTGACAGTTCTGCAACAAGTTTATATTGTATTTCATGTCATATTCCTGCCAAAAGATGGAAAAAAGATGAGGATTTTCTTCGGTTCGTTCCATGGTTTCTTATTTTATCGCAGATACGAGTTTGATAATCAAAATTAATAGTTGCTGAATGAGAAATGATGATGTGCTGAAAAGCATCAGCTACACGCTTAACCTGAAGAAACCGGACATTGCTGAAATCGCAAAACTTCGGGGGTACGAACCATCCCGTGATGAGGTAGAAGAGATTTTTGCAGATGAGAAAGAAGTTGAAACTACCATCGACGGCCGGAAAGTGGAGAAAGACATCAGTCACGAGTTTGCCGCCCATTTTCTTGATGGACTGATTATACACAAGCGCGGCAGACAGGAAGGAAAAAAACCACCTCCAGTTGAGATTCCCGTCACCAATAACACTGTGCTGAAAAAGCTTAGAATAGCATTTAAACTCCGCGAAGATGATATTATCACTCTTCTTGAAGATCAGGGATTTACCATCTCCAAAACTGAACTAAGTGCTTTGTTCCGTGCGGAAAATCACCGCAACTACCGCCCTTGCGGCGACCAGCTTCTGCGATATTTTTTAAAGGGACTGGCAGAGAAATACAGGAAAGAGTAAGTCTGAGGGTACTGTTAGATGTATCGCCCTGGCTTTCTGATCATCTGCGAATTGATGCATATTAAATCCTGCGATACGTCATTCCTGACATAACACTACATGAAAAATACCTGGTTCACCTATATCATCCGATGTGCCAATGGCAGCCTCTATACCGGGAGTACAAATCATGTAATCAGGCGCTGGCATCAGCACCGGAATGGAAACGGAGCCAAATACTTTCGTGCCCATCGCCCGGAATTGATGGAGTTTGTGGAGGTTCATCCCGATCGCGCAGCTGCGTGCAGGAGAGAGTATCGTATCAAACAGTTGTCAAAGAAACAGAAAGAGGCGCTGATCCGCAGCAAGAATAGCTGAAGCTATGTGTAAACGATTGCCTGGTGTCGGGATTTTTGGAATCGTTTCCACACCGAAGAGACTTTGATCCAAGCGAACAAATCGTTTTCTTAAATCGATCTGTAACCGAATCGGAGCTATGGGGTTTACACTTATTGATGGCCTTGTTATTGTGCTATACCTGGTGGCAGTTGCCGTATTCGGCATCTGGTCGGCCGGAACGCAGAAATCCACCACCGACTATTTTCTTGGCGGACGTGATATGCCGTGGTGGGCCATCCTTTTCTCCGTTGTAGCCACCGAAACCAGCACGCTTACCTTTATCAGTATTCCTGCTGTAGCTTATGGTGGAAATCTCACCTTCCTTCAGCTCACATTTGGTTACATCATTGGCCGGATTATCGTGGCCGTCTGGTTCCTCCCCGCTTATGTTCAGGGTGAACTCACCACCGCCTACCAGTTTTTAGAAAAAAGGTTTGGCACCGGCATGCGAAAAGCAGCCAGCTCTACATTTATCATCACGCGCCTTTTAGCTGATGGTGTTCGGTTGTTTGCTACAGCCATTCCACTGGCCATTATCTTTCGTTTTGCGGGTGTATTTGAGGGGTGGGCTGATGGCGCCGTGTACGTTTTGGCAATCTCGGTGATTGCGTTTATCACTCTTATTTACACCTTTTTTGGTGGGATCAAAGCGGTTATCTGGATGGATGTTGTGCAGATGGTGGTCTACATCGGCGGGGCCCTGTTCGCTCTGTTTCTGATGCTTGGAAAAATGCCGGTTGGCCTGGCCGAAAGCTTCTCAATTCTTGGAGAGGAAGGAAAACTTCAGCTTTTCAACTGGGGGGGTGATTTAAGCTGGTCGCAGTTTATTGCTGACCCATACGTGTTTTGGGTAGCTATTATTGGCGGGGCTATATTCTCAATCGCCTCCCATGGAACGGATCAGCTGATTGTACAGCGCCTTTTGTCAGTAGGTAACATCAAATCAAGCCAAAAGGCGCTTATCTGGAGCGGCGTTGTGGCCAGCCTGCAGTTCGGGCTGTTCCTGTTCATCGGTCTGATGCTCTACGTGTTTTATGAAGGTGCCTCTGTAGCCGAACTTGGGCTTCGAACCACGGATGAAATTTTCGCGATGTTCATCGTCGATCATATGCCGGTGGGTGTGGCCGGGCTGATTGTCGCCTCGCTGTTTGCCGCAGCCATGAGCAGCCTGAGTTCCTCACTGAATGCTCTGGCATCATCAACCACCTACGACATTTTAAAACCCCTCTTTGGGTCCCTCTGGGACGATGCAAAAGAACTCTGGGTTTCACGTCTGGTTACCATCGGCTGGGGCGTGGTGCTAACCGGTTCAGCATTCCTCTTCACCTGGTTGCAGCTCTCAGGGGATGAGCAGCCCGCTATTGTGGAACTCGGCCTTGGAATCGCGTCCTACACCTACGGTGGATTATTAGGTATTTTCATGCTTGGCAAACTATTTGATAAACCAGGAAAAACCGATGCCATGATCGGATTTTTTACGGGACTCATTTCCCTGCTTTTCATGGTGGAAGGCGCCCTGCAGGAATTCCTCCCGGGTGACGGCCTCACTATCGCCTGGCCGCTCTATACGCTGGTTGGGGGTGTGATTGTGATCGCCGTGGCGAATCTGTCGTATTACGTTCGTAAGATGTTTAAAGGTGAGAAGTGAAAAGGCAAAAGTGAAAAGATTCGTTGAAGTCATGGTTCAAAAACAATCTTCTTGCTTCAAATTGGCGTGATCAACCACGTAGCTAAAATATAGACCTGTATCTTTTTCACTTCTCACTTTTGCCTTTTCACTTCT
>JAWLEH010000107.1:0-6269 GCA_041686215.1 Balneolaceae bacterium
TTGAACGGTCCGTGGAAGAGATCAGCCGGATAGAGATTGATCCCAGCTGGCGAATGTCCGATGTCAACCGTACCAATAATGTGTGGATAGATGAAGAATAAAATTATTAGAAGTTCTAATGTATTGGCTTCAAGATATTTTTGGTTAGGCTGACCTTGACATTTACTTGTTCCATTATTGAGTCCACTCTGAATAGTCAAACGCTCTGGATATTAGTGGCACAAGCTTACATAATGCAGGTATATTTGTTTCCAACTCATCCCACCCCCTCTCTAATGAATCAGAGAGGGGCATGAGGTCTGCATTATGTAAGCTTATTATTTACATCCATTCTTTATCTGACTTTTCGGAGTAGACTCATTGTTATTTAAACTATTTTTTGTAGACAATAAGTGTCATTTCTATATTGTAATATGATGAAAGAGTCCACACATACAATCCATTTTAGTAATTCCGACAGCCTTTCAGAAGTAGATAATGACATTTTCACCTCATCCTATGTTCAGGAAGCACTAATGGATTATCAAGGTTCTCAGCCTCTTTTTTCGCAAGCGTAATTCAAAAATCGAATTCAATCGTGATACCGCCTTTCTTTTTTTCATAGTAGATAATCCATTTCTTTGATATCAGCTACTTTATTCAATATAGCTTCCTGAAAGCGAAGACCGATGAATGTTTTATACAAAACCAAATCTTTGACCCAGGTTTCGATCATCTCACGATCGATTTTTTGAATCGCGTCTTTGAGTTTATCAACCACGCCCTCCACTTTATCACTGGCTTTATCCCTTGCATCAGGATGTCTTTCCTCATACCACCGGACCCATTCATCAATTGTTCTGCCATCAAATTCCTGAATCAAATCACTCATTTGCCCCACTACCTTGGGTCGGGTCCCCTGGGAATTTTGATTTGCTAAGTTTAATATTTGTGTAGTGTATATGGGAAAGTCAGGAACCTCTCCAATTACTACATCCTTGATCTCATCGTTGTAAATCTTAACTTTTGTACTCATAAATCCTTAAATAATTCACTCAATGAAATTTCGAAAGCCTTCGCTATTTTTTCGAGATTAACAATGGACACATTTCTTTTACCCTGTTCAATGCCGGCGATATATGTTCTATCTAACCCACAGACATTCGCAAACTGCTCTTGACTTAAATCCCGCTGGTGCCTCAGCTTCCGAATTTTGTTGCCTATTTTACTTTTAATATCCATCGACAGAGGATAGTACAATTGTAGCCGATAAATCAACGGACTATGAGTCACACCCACATTAATAAGTGCATTTGTTACTATATAAATAGAATCAATACATTTCGATGAGTAGTATGCACCCAAGAAAATTCCATTTTGACACGATCCAAATCTGACCTGCACAGCAGTTTCATTACCATATGCTTAATCTGCTTTCTACTTTCGTATTCGGAAGGCGTTACACAACCCACTACACCAGACCGTGAATTCCGTGCAAGCTGGGTTACCACCACATGGGGACTTGATTGGCCCGACCCGAACCACTCACCTGCCCGCCAGCGGGAGGAGCTTAAAGAGATTTTTGACCAGCATGTTAAGCAAGGGATGAACGCCGTGGTTTTTCAGGTAGTAGGCCGCGGGGATGCCGTATACCCAAGCGAACGGCTTCCGTGGTCGTATATTCTGACGGGTGAGCCGGGGCAAAACCCGGGCTGGGACCCGTTGGAGTATGCAGTTGAGGAAGCACACAAACGCGGGCTCGAACTGCACGCCTGGTTTAACGTATTTGCAGTTTCATACAACTCCTTTGCCGATAGTCCCTTGAATTCAGATCAACCCAATGTCCGATATACACACCCGGAGTGGGTTTCATCCGTAACAGATGATTTGGACAATGAACACCTTTGGCTGAATCCTGGGATACCGGAAGCAAGAGAGTGGCAGGTCCAAAACGTCATGGAAATAGTGGAAAACTACGATGTGGATGCTGTACACTTCGATCGCATCCGGTACTATACGGGCGGTTATGAAGAGGATCAGGAGCTTTTTGATGAGAACAATCCGGAAGGATTTATTGATATTGATGACTGGCGAAGATACAACGTAACGGAATTTATTCGGGAAGCATCTGAACGCATTTATGACATAAAACCCTGGGTGAAAATCGGTGCGGCTGTGAGCAGCCACTACAATCAGGAGTCATCTAACGGCTGGCCGGCCAGCTATGGATACAGCGAGGTATTTGCCGACAGCCGTCACTGGGGAGAAATGGGATATGCAGATTATCTATCGCCCATGAACTACTGGGATATGGTAAATCCTCCATATTTCGATTATATCACCCGGGATTGGGCGGCCGTTTCAGGAGACGATTACATGGTGTTTATGGGAACCGGCCCCTACAAACAGTCTGTTTTAAATGAACTGCCAGGCCAGATTGATGTGGTACGGGAGGAAGCACTTGAAGGGCAGCTTCACTACCGCTATTCCAATATTGCAGGTGGCGGAGATTCATACGGCGGACGATATACAGACCAGGTACTCGTACCGTCCGCGCCTGCACGATCGATGGATGCACCGGAAGCGGTAGAGCAGGTACAGGCTGAGCCCACGGGTGATTCTCTGCAGATTTCGTGGCGGGCACCCGGAAATACCGGTAATTCCGAATCCCGACTCAAGTTTGCCGTTTATTGTGGCAACTGCAGCGGTGCTTCTTTTCCGAAAATCCTATCCATTACCGGACAAACTGATGTTGCCATACCGCTCCATCACTGGCAGGAAACCGACGAGGCGGCAATTGAAGTAACTGCAGTGAGCCGTAACTATATAGAAAGCGAACCGGTTCATCAAACCGTTGTACTTACAAGCAGGGATGTTGAAGAGTTAACCAATAAGTTTCGCCTTCATCAAAACTACCCAAATCCGTTTAACCCGGTGACAACCATTACTTATGATCTTTCAAAACCCTCGGACATATCTCTGATGGTTTATAATACTGCCGGACAAAGGGTGGCTGTACTTGAAGAGAGCCACAAACCGGCGGGCAGACATTCGATAACTTTTGATGGAGGTGAACTTGCCAGCGGGGTGTATTATTATCGCCTTCAAACTGCAGGTGGAGTGCGAACGCGGATGATGACGTTACTGAAATAAATCACACATCTACTTCCTGTATAGTTTGCATACGGTACAATTTTTGCATTGTATCAAGTAACAACAAGTCTCTTGTGAAACCCATACTTAATGTATTGAATAATGAAACAGAAAATACTTCTGATTGACGATGACACAAATGTTGCTCGTTTTGTGAAATTTCGGCTTGAAAAAAACGGATATGATGTACGCCATATTGATAATGGCATTGACGGTTTGGATGAAATCCGTGAATTCAAGCCTAATATGCTGATTCTGGATATGATGATGGCCGGTTTGGATGGCCGGGAGGTTGCCGAAAAAATAAATGAAGAGGATCTGATGGATCTGGGCCATATCATCATGCTATCCGGAAAAGAGGATAGTAATGAGGTAGAAGCCCTGTTTGATCTTGGTATCCACGATTATCTTAAAAAACCGTTCAAGATTGATACACTGCTTGTACGTATCGAGAGAGTATTGGCCCCTGAGCCCCATTAAATATGCAAAATGAGACCATCTACATACAGTTTATTACCGGGATTCTGGTTGTGTTGGTGGTTCTTTTTGTGAGTTTGATCATCTACTCGCTGGCCCGGAGACGAATACGTAAGTATCAGGAAAAAAAGTTTACCGGGGCGGAAGAGTATATGATGCCTATTATTTACGGTTTCATGGATAAGGAAATTGATACGGAAGAATTTTCCGCCCGCATTCGCTCCCGCTACGATTTGAAGATGGCGTATAAAAATGTGAATGTAATTATAGATAACGTAAAAGGTGTTGAGCGTGAACGTCTGAAAACGCTGCTCAATATTGAAGAGTATCACCGGTATTTTTTGCGTCAGCTTTATTCAAGTAAGATCATCGAAATTGCCCGGGCGTGTGTCTATTTCGAGAAAAAAGTGGAAGCGAATCAAAAAGTGATGAACAAGCTTCGAAGGCTTCAGCATCATTCGTACCCCGTAATATGTTACGCTGCCACGCTTGCCCTCATAAATACCAACGACAGCTGGGTACAAAACACAGCATTAACTGTGTTTATCGCCAAGAATAATAATTCCACGATGTCAATTCATGATATCGTGTTTAAATATTACAATAACTCTCAGGATGAAGAGAAGACAGCACAGTTCCTGTTCTCGATTGTATCGAACTCCTCCACACCGGTTAAAAGTTCAGCTGCTATTGTGAAAATGTTCCCCGAACTTGGGTTTTATCAGCTAATCGACCCGCTTTATACACTGCTGATAAAACTGCACAGAAAACGGATCGGGGGAAGGTTGATGGCAGCCATAATAGAAGTGCTGTGTGAACTTTATCACCCTGAGCTGGACAAACAAATTGAAGACACATTTTTTTGGGCATCGTATGATGAACCGGTACGATTTGCAGTTGTAAAATGGATGAATGAACACTATCGAAAAGAGTTCGACGATGCTCTGTTTATTCTTGCGGTAGATCCGTCTCATAAAATCCGCATTGTAGCACAAACAGCGCTGCTTAAGCTCAACGCGTCGCGAAAGGTTACAGAAAGGCTGCCGGCTGATATTCTTGGCGAATGGCATGAAATAGAACGTTCGGGAGGTGCACATGTGGCTGCTTTATGACATTCTATGGTTGGTAAACATCCTGGCTATTTTATTTTTCCTTTTTATAAACGGTGTTTATCTGCTTCTTGCCGCCGGCTCTTACTTTCACATCCGCAAATACAGGGATATCGACAAAGTGTTTAAAATGAGCGGCGTCTTTAGCTCCAAACTATACAAACCGGTGTCGGTGATTGCTCCCGCCTACAACGAGGAGCAGACCATCATAGATTCTGTAAATTCGTTGCTTAACCTAAAATATTCGAATTACGAAGTGGTGGTAGTGAATGACGGCAGTAAAGATCAAACACTGCAGCGGCTGATCGACTACTACAAGTTAAAACTGGACAAACGGCATCAGCCTGTTTTCGTGCGCCATCAGCCAATCAGAAATGTTTACACAAGCAAACGATACCCCAAATTGCTGGTAGTAGACAAGGAGAACGGCGGAAAGGCTGATGCGCTGAATGCCGGAATCAATATGGCGGGAAATGAGCTTTTCTGTGCGGTTGATGCCGATTCTATCCTGGAGTCTGATGTGATTATTAAAATGCTGCGTGTATTTATGGAGGATGAATCCACAGTTGCGGTAGGTGGTGTAGTGAGAGTGGCAAACGGGTGCAAGTTCCGGAATCGACAGATACAAAATGTATCGCTTCCCAAAACGTACCTTGGCCGTATACAGGCTGTGGAATACCTGCGGGCGTTCCTGTTCGGCCGTGTGGGTTGGGACTATCTAAACTCCCTGCTCATAATTTCAGGTGCCTTTGGTATGTTCGATCGTAACGCGGTAATCCGTGTTGGCGGGTATCTGAAAGATAGCGTGGGCGAAGATATGGAACTGGTGATGCGCCTCCATCATTTCTACCGCAAAGAAAAGCAACACTATCGCATTCGTTTTATTTCCGAACCGGTATGCTGGACCGAAGTACCGGAAGACCATAAAACACTTGCCAGGCAGCGGAACCGGTGGCACCGCGGCCTCGCCGATACCCTTTTCAGGCATCGCGAGATGATGTTTAATCCGCGATATGGGCGGCTGGGATTATTTGCTATGCCATTTTTCTTTTTAGGTGAACTGATTTCACCCATCGTTGAGCTGTCAGGCTACCTGATTGTAGGATTCTCCTGGTGGATCGGGGCGATTAATGGAACTTTTGCACTGCTCTTTTTTACCTCGGCCGTAGTGCTGGGAATGCTGCTATCTCTTACTTCAGTCTATCTTGAAGAGCTCACAACCCGCAGGTACGAAAACGTAAGCGATATTTTAATCCTTTCCTTTTTTGCATTCCTGGAAAATCTCGGGTTCAGGCAGCTCCACGCATGGTGGCGGCTTAGGGGTTTGATCGACTATTTCAGGGGCAGCAAAGAGTGGGGAGCTATGAAAAGAAAAGGAATCGGTTCCTGATCCGGTTGTTCTGAAAAGGAATGAAACACAGTTAAAGGAGGGTTCTACAGGGGAAAATTTCAAAAAAAATTGACATCTAACCAGAGCCATGAAAACAGCTGTAGTAACAGGAGCGAATTCGGGAATAGGAAGAGAAACAGCCCGGCAGCTGGCCGGGAACG
>JAWLEH010000107.1:6369-11557 GCA_041686215.1 Balneolaceae bacterium
AAAAAAATTGACATCTAACCAGAGCCATGAAAACAGCTGTAGTAACAGGAGCGAATTCGGGAATAGGAAGAGAAACAGCCCGGCAGCTGGCCGGGAACGGGTATCGTGTAGTGATGGTCTGCAGGAATGCTGAAAAAGCTGAAAGGGCACGGCAGGATGTGGTTGAGGATACAGGAAATGAGGAAGTAAGGATTGTCATCTGTGATCTCAGCAGCATGAAGCAAACTTATCAAGCCGCGGCTACAATTCGAACCATGTCCGATCAGCTGGATTGCCTGGTTAATAATGCGGGTATTTTACCGGATGGCAACCGTAAAGAAACGAAGGAAGGGCTTGAACTCACCTTTGCCGTAAATCATATGGCCTATTTTTTACTTACCCGTGAGCTGATGCCGTTGCTTGAGACGACACCTGGTGCAAGGATTTTAAACGTCGCATCCGACGCGTCAAGGTATGGGCAGTTTCATCCGGGGAACTTTCAGCTTCAGTCCGGTTACAGTGCAGTAAAAGCCTACGGAAACACCAAGCTGTTCAATATCATGTTTACCCGCCACCTCGCAAAGGTGATTGACGGAAAACAGATAGCGGCCTTCAGCCTGCACCCCGGGGTGGTAAATACAAATTTTGCGGCAGATTCCAATACCTGGTTTGCAAAGCTTTTCAACATTGGCCGGCTATTTATGCGATCACCCGAAAAAGGAGCCGAAACATCCGTATATCTGTGTCTCGAACCCGGGATTGAAGAGTTGTCGGGACACTATTTTCGGGATAAAGGCCCGGTGAAACCGGTGAGAGCTGCCCGGTCTGATAATGACTGTAAAAGATTGTGGGATCTATCCGAAGAGATAGTAGATGAAATCCTGAATTGAATCTAATATGGTTTAAAACCCCCGATCCTCTGGTTCGGTAAAAGGGGACACGCCTAAAACCCATATGTATAGATGAAATAATGAGTCCACTCCGAAAAGTCAGACTAAGAACGGAGGTTTATAACAAGCTTAAATAATTTAGACCTTACACCCCTCTCTAATTCTTTAGAGAGGGGTTGGGGTGAGTTCGAATCAAATAAACCTAAATTATTTAATCCTGTGCTACTAATTTTCAGAATGTATGACTTTTCGGAGTAGACTCAATAATGGATTTATAGTAGATACCTCGCGGACTCTGTCGCCATGTAATTTATAGTGGTGAACTCATATTATTCACAGCATCAAAAACGATGAGATCAATACGCCGCCCTGCCGTCCTTTTTGGACCGCTTTGGTTGGATTTGACAGATCTAAGAATCGAACTGAGGTTTTTATATATTCCCGGGAACCGGAACATTTCAATAGCTCACACAAAACCAGCATTTTTGGTATTGATTCATGAAACAAAAAGCATTCTTCCTGGACCGCGACGGCACACTGAATGTTGACTACAACTACGTTCACTCCAAAGATGAATGGACCTGGTGCGAAGGTGCCGTTGAGGCGCTTCAGCTTATCCGTGACAATGGGTTTATGATTGTTGTCGTAACCAATCAGTCGGGGATTGCACGGGGCAGATATACAGAAGAGCAGGTAAAAGAACTGCACCATTGGGTGAATGATCTCCTGTCAGACGAAGGAATTGAAATTGCAGAGTGGAACATTGCTCCCCATCATCCGGTGCACGACCCGAAACCTCACGACTACCCGGTTGAAGATCGCAAACCCGGTACCGGGATGTTTACAAAAGCTGCAGAACGGCTGGATATTGACCTCTCAAAGTCCTGTATGGCAGGGGATAAGCTTACTGATTTAAAGCCCGCCGTTGAGCTTGGGATGAAACCATTTTTTATACGTTCCCGTCACGAACCCGGTCAGGATAAAGCCTGGCTGAAAAAACACAATATTCCTGTCTTTAATACTCTTCTTGATGCAGTATTGCAGGAATTTCGTGGTTGAAATGACATTCATGCTTCGATTTTTCCATCACCGGATGAGTTGGGGCGCAAAGCCCGGCCGACTGGCGGGTCCTTCAAATCCTTCTAATGGTTTTCAATGATGACTGAAGCTCCATTCCCCCGTTGCTCAATCTGCATGGGCACGCCATTGCCGCTGCCGTTGTCAATCAGCTGGAGGGTAAGGTTATTGCCGGCCTGCGAAAACGTCTGATTTTTTACGGTGCCGGTCAGGTCCATACGGAGCCGGTTTTCTGAGCCAACCTGTTCTCCAATTACGGAATTATCATCACCTTCAAGATTCAGGATAAACTCGTTGTTACTTCCATTCTGGCTCAGGCTCGAGGTGTTTCGGTCGCCCAGAATGTTTACCAGGGCCATGTTGCCCCATCCATTCTGGGTCACATTTGTGGTATTTTCATCACCCACAACCGTTACCAGTGCGGCATTTGTATCATCATCATACTTATCAAAGGTGTTGAAATCCATGTTAAACATCGTTGTGAAATCGCCGGTAAATTGTTTAACTGCATCATTGTGGTCAACCGATGCCTGCCGTATAAACACCTCGCCGGGATTCTGGCTGGTTTGTGCTACCGCCCCGGTTAATCCCGTAATTCCCAGTATAAATAGTAGTAGTATTGTTTTCATAATGATCTCCTATGCATTATTTGATTTATAAACCTATCACATTTCTCATGTTTCAACCCTGCATTTTGCAGAACCCAATCATCTCACCTGATCTGATAACTATTTCTGTTCATTCTAAATAGCTGCTAAACTGAATCTCTAACGTTCATTTATAAAGCACAAATTGGTTTGCTTGAACAGATTTTGTAGCTTCCCTTCAAGCAAGGCAGCGTTGTGGTGGTCACCCCTTACCGTTTTCGATAAGGTTCCGCAGCGTTGCTTTGCGTTTTTTACTGCCTGTCTGTTTGTATCAGTGTTTCGTTCTTCAGTTTACATTCCCGTTTCAGTTTATAAGTGGATGAAACACCTGTCCGGCGCATCATCAACAAAGGTTTTATGTACCCTTTTTTGTTCATTGTGCCATTTGTCATTAGTAGATGATCATCCCCTGATCATTATTTTTAAGATGCGCGTAGGTCTGTTGTACCGCGTACTTTCCCGCCTCCTGGATCATTTCATACCGTGGCTGTAACCTCATTTTAAAGGTCTCGGTACGGTTTACCTCCACCAGGATGGTGGTGCCCAGGTTTGGGCTGGGCTGCTCGGAAACTTTGATGGAAAAGTTCCGCGCCTCCGGCGGCGACTGCCAGTGAGAATAGAACACGTCGTAAAAATCACGTCCTACCTTCGAGCGTGTGTCGTCGTGCACCATTCCGTCGAGCTCGCGCATTAATTGTCTCTCGGTTTGTCTCTGTTCGTTTTCTCTGTTTGCATTTTGCTCTCTTGTCTGGCCGTCTTGAGGTTGATTATCTGCCCCGGCCATCTGCTCTTCCCTCTCTCGTTCTTTCCTCTCTTCTTCTCTCTCGGTTTCCGCCCTGTTCACCAGGTGTTCAAGGCTGTATCGCGCCAGGAATCTCTCTTCTATGTTGTTATACGGCAGCTCGGCGATCCGGCAAAACGGATTTTCGAGCACCTGGCTTAATGCGATGTCACCCTCCTGATAGATTGCTACGTTATGGGGAATCTGAATCTCCTGGCCCGCAAAAATAAGGTCCGGGTTCTGTACCCGGTCGGCATTTGCGATGTAGATCGACTCCCAGAACAGGTAGCTTCCGAATCTCTTGCTGATGTTATAGAGATTATCTCCCTCCTGAATGGTATAGGTTACTGTTTGATCGCTGCAGCGGTCTGCATCCTGAAGACTCTTTTCAACAGGCGTAAATGCCCAGCCCGCAAAACAGGCGAAAAGCAGTACATTTGATATTTTAAAAAGTGACATTTGCATCTTCATTCTTTCTCTTTAACCGAACATTTGAAATAACGTAAAGGATATTTTTACTCTGCGTTATTTCGTTCGCTTGAGAAGTAATGAAGATTCTCTCGTACCTCAAAATTAGGAAACTTTTATACTGATGATTCTAAATGGTTTATAATTCATGTAATTTACTGTGGCTTATGGATTTAAAAACATTAGAAGAGTGGGGCTGGCAGGTGTCTTCGGCAGATGGTTAGTCTTTTTTAACCGGGTTTGAAAAGTCGATTGATTATGTACTATCTGCAGCCACATTGAGGGAGAGGAGGATAGTAGCGCACGCTGTGGGTTAAACCAACGCCCTGTCACCACGTGCGGAAACCTTCGGAACGCAAAGCGGAGAAGGTTGAAGTCGAGGGGTCTCCTTGTTCAAACTTTCTGCCATCGAAATGGAGATCTCTCCATGCACTCTCCGTCCGAGCCGACGGATCGTTTAGTCGAGATGACAGGGGGGAGTAGGAGTATAGCGGCGGGCACGATACGCTTCCCCAGGGCCACAGCTTTCCTGCCCGCCGTAAAACAGCACAGCCTCTTGAGAGGGGATTTCAAAGCCTTTCAGGATACCTTTTTCACATTTAAGTAATCTGTCACCAGTAGCAGAAATATCTAAAATGCAAAGGTGAAGGCTATTAATCGGTCAACCCGCCATGGATGAAGCACGGATAAAATATAGGATTGGAAAATCACAATAAGTGACGTTAGGTACAGAATGTTGGGGTTTGCGGGAGGTGTTGGATATGTGTTCCCGGTTGGACTGCCTGAAGAGTTGATTTGCTCGTGTAGTAGTGCGGTGCAAGATAAGTTTTTACGCACATTCCGCTGTATTCTGATGGGAGAAGGGGATAAGATTCAGTGGAGAAAAAAGCCGTATAGTAAGTGTATCAATAATTCTCAATGATCACGGAGGCGCCATTACCGGTCTGATCAATTTGAAGAGGGATACTTCCACCCGTGCCGCTATCGAATAACTGGAGGGTGAGGTCATTGCCGGTTTGTGAGAAGCGCTGATTTTTTTGCGTCGTTATGCCGTTTCCGATCAGATCCATGCGAAGTTGGTTGTCTGCGCCGCTTTGTATCCCTTCAATTTGGTTGTCGTTCCCTTCAAGATTTAAGATAAAGCGATTATTGGAACCATCCTGTTCCAGGCCGGTAGTATTGCGGTTTCCGAGAATATTAACGCGCGCCATGTTGCCGATGCCGTTCTGAATCAGCGTGGAGATATTGTTATCGCCAAACTGGTTCACAATGGCAACGTTGGTATCCGAATCATATTCATCAAAGGAATCCAGCGCCATCTGGCCTGAAAACGCCGTGGTAAAATC
>JAWLEH010000223.1:0-2629 GCA_041686215.1 Balneolaceae bacterium
ATTTCCGCAGCGGAAGTGGCGGAAGCGGTAAGAAAAAGCAATATCGATATTACAGGGGGCGAGCTTAAGACGGGAGACGCCAACTGGCAGATCCGTGCCGAAAATAAAGAGAGAACAGCACTGGAAATAGCACAAATTCCGGTGAGGTCGGGTATGAACGGTGAACGCGTACTGCTGAAGGATATCGCATCCGTGAAAGACCAGTTCGACGACCGGCCTATTGAGCGCTATCTCGACGGTGAGGAGTCGGTGCTGATACAGGTGGTGACGACCAACGAGGAGAACCTGGTGGCCATTGCCGAGGAGGTTAAGGAGTATGCCGTTCATTTTAATACGCTGCACAGCGGGGTTGAGCTGACGGTGGTTGAGGATTTTTCGGAGTTTGTATATCAGCGGGTTGATTCCCTGCGAAGTAACGCCATTTTCGGCCTGATCCTGGTGCTGCTCATCCTTACGCTTTTCCTGGATAAACGCATTGCGATGTGGGTTTCCCTTACGATACCGCTGGCTATTCTCGGTACATTTGCCTCGGCACTTCTGGGCTATGACTTTACCATTAATGTCGTGTCGATTTTTGGGATTATCCTGGTTTTGGGGATGCTGGTAGACACCGGCGTGGTGGTGGCAGAAAATATCTACCGGCGCTACAACGAATTCGGAGAGTCTCCTGCAGAAGCCGCGCGAAATGGCGCTGCCGAGGTAGCTTCACCCATGATTATCTCACTTCTGACGACCGCAACGGCATTCAGCCTCTTCTTTTTCCTGCCCGGCAAACCGGGCGCCTTCTTTACGGAAGTATCTTTTGTGGTTGTGAGTGCGCTGCTTGCAGCATTGATTGTTACGTTCCTGTTTTTGCCTCAAAAACTCACCGTTTCAAAAGTTCTTTCTGATAAAAACAGGCAAACCCGTTTCGAAAAGGTCATGGCCGGCAGCCTCACGCGGTTCAGAGATAACTATTTTATGCCCTTTACCGATTTTGTTTCCCACAGATGGCGATGGCTCAATGTTTTCGCCTTTATTCTTCTGCTCCTTGGATCTGTTTTTTTGATACGATCCGGAGTGCTGCCCGTGACCTTTTTCCCCTACCTGGATGATGATGTACAGCTGGTTCGCATTGAGATGGAGCCGGGTGTTCCTGTAGATACCACACGAGCGAAGCTGATGAAGATTGAAGAAGCGGTTTACAAAGTTGGAGATCAGTTGAGTTCTGACCGAGCCGATAACGAAAAAGTGATACAAAACGTGGAGAGAATTCTGGGGCCTGAAAGCCACCAGGGTGAGTTGCGAATTGTGATGATGGGAGGCGAAGAGCGGGGAATTCCGGCATATGAAATTAACAACATGTTCAGGGATGAAGTGGGTGATGTTCCCGGTACAAACTATATTCGGTTTATCTCTGCATTGGCGGAACACCGTTTTGGAGGTTTGCCCGTTGATATTTCCGTTTCCGGCAATAAGATGGAGGAGATTCAGTCAGCTGCCGAAAAACTGAAGTCGGAACTGGAAAAAAGAGATGACCTGGTAGATGTGGCCGATACCGATCAGCGCGGAAATCCGGAGCTGCATATTGAATTGTCGAAAGCGGGCGAACAGCTTGGGCTTACCCTGCAGGATATTATGATGCAGGTCCGAACGGCTTTTTTTGGGATGGAGGTGCAAACGCTTCAGCGCAGGGCGGATGATGTTCGGGTATGGCTTCGGTTTCCTGAAAATAAACGAACCAATTACCGTGATCTGCAAAACGTCAAAATCAGAACCCCGGATGGAGCGTATCCGCTGTCGCAAGTGGCGAACATATTTCCAACGGATGCATCCCTCAACATCAACCATATCAACGGAAGGAGAACCATCCGGGTGGATGCCGACCTGGCCGATCCGTCACTTTCAGCCCCCGCAATCCTGGGCGAGATCAGCGAAAATACACTCTCCGGCCTGGAGCAGGAGTTCCCCGGAGTACAGTTTGTGATTGAAGGGCAGAATCGGGAGTCGGCGAAGGTAACAGAGGCGATGCAGTCTGTGGCGCCCATTATTCTGCTTATTATCCTGGCACTGATTGTGATCAATTTTCAGTCGTTCAGCCAGACATTCCTGGTGCTGCTCTCTCTGCCGTTTGCCTTTACGGGCGTGGTGATTGGCCACTGGGTACATGGCGCAACGATGAATATTTTTTCCCTGATCGGGATGATCGCCCTCATCGGGATTTTAATTAACAACCTGCTTGTGCTGATCACAGCCTTCAACGATAACCTGAAAGCCGGAATGGACTTTGAGGAAGCGCTGAAAGATGCGGTTCGGTCACGTTTCCGGCCCATTCTACTAACAACATTAAGTACCGTGGCCGGACTCATTCCCATGATTTTTGTAGGCGGACTCGCCTCTGCCTTCCTGAAGCCACCGGCGATTTCCATTGCCTACGGACTCACATTTGGCCTGCTCATATCACTGACGCTGGCACCCGCGTTCCTGGTAATATTCAATAACGCAAAATTCAAAATATTGAGCCTGGCGGGGAAAGAACCGGAGTCACAGGCAAGTATTGAACCGGCTGTCATACTCCACGAACATCATAAAAAGAGTGCGTTATGAGATTGTTATTTTTGATCATTCTTTCGGCTTTTACAGTAAGCAG
>JAWLEH010000108.1:0-11353 GCA_041686215.1 Balneolaceae bacterium
GCAAGAGACATGCCATGTTTTATCCATTTCTAAGCTTCAACAATTACAAATCAACCTGACAAATCATTTACCCTACTCTTCAGCTTCCGCAGGGCCACCTTCTTTCACATAATAATCCAGCCAGTCGGTCCATCGGGTCCACAAATCGAGCAGGGTTTCTTCGGCCGCCGGTCCGTGACCTTCATGCGGGTACATATAAAGAGCCGCGTCTTTCCCGATTCCGTTTAAAGCATGAAACATCCGGCGGGAGTTGGTGGGCCAGGTCCCCACGTTCTGATCCGCCTCGCTGTGATACATCAGCAGTGCGCCATCCAAACGGTCAGCCCAGAAAATAGGTGACATTTGCATGTAGCGGTCTTGTCCGCGCCACAGATCAGCCGGTTCACGCTGAAACCCAAGCGGTGTTAGCGTTCGGTTATAGTTTCCGGCGCCGGCAATACCTGCTTTAAAAAAACTGGTGTGAATCATGGCGTTGGATGTACCAAACGCGCCATAGCTGTGGCCGCCAATCGCCATTTTGTGCCGATCGATATAGCCGCGTGCTTCTGCACTGTCAATCACCGCGGTGCTGTTTTGAACAATGCTCCAGACAAAATTGTCATTGGATGATCCACGCTCCCCGGTAATCGGCCAGTCGGGCTGAAGAACCGCATACCCTTCTTTCACCATGATGTCAGATGAACGTGCACCAATTCTTGGATATCGGTTGATATTATAATTTCTGATGCCCTCATCGTAATCTTCCTGGTCATCCACTTCGCGCGGGTAGTGCCAGATCAAACCGGGCAGCGGTTCTCCATCCCAATCCCGCGGCATGATCACTTCCATCCAGAACTCAAATCCGTCGGCGCGTGTCACTTTAAACCGGTCGCGTTGTGCAAGGGTAACCGCCTCGTTGGGATCGGTGTTATTCGTCAGTTTCTCCATATCGCCGGACTCACGATTGTACAACCACGAGTCGGGCAGCATGTCGGGTGACTGACGCACCAACATCAATTCATTCAGGTTATCGTTCAGAACGGCTGCAACCTCTTCGAACACGTCTTCCGCACTATGAAATACCCGTTCTTTTGCGCCAGTCCGAATTTCAACCCGGTCGATAAACGGGCGCGGGGCTTCATTTTCAAAATCCTCAAAATACTGAGTTCCATCCAGGTATACCGATTCCCCGTCAGCAGATACTCTTACAACATCCAGCCCCAGCGCACCATTTTTTTCCATCAGGCTGCCGGGATTTTCATAAAAATCTGAACTATCGTAATCATAGAGAGTATATGTTGTATCCGCCTCATCAGCAAAAACCGCGTACAGCTTTTCATTGCTGTCGCTCTCCTCTTCTATAAAAAAGAGGGTTGCGCTGTCGTTATAGTAGACATTTTCCATTTCCGATTCTGTTTCATACACGATCGTCATATCTTCCTCCTCAAATGGAGGCAGCCACTGCATAATCCGATCGGTCACAGGCTCATCTTCCGGTTCTTCTTCCTCCGGCTCATCAGAATCAGAACTTCCATTCTCTTCCTTGTCGTGATCACTCTTTAGTAGCATGCTTAAGCCTTCACCGTCTGGCCGCCATTGAATATCCCGGCGATTAAAATCTTCCAGTTCTTCGGCATCGGGGTCTCCCTCACGTGTTTCCGATGTTCGAAGCGTTGTAAGTACATTGCCCTCCAAATCCCAAATCTCTTCCGTCCAGGCAAACGAATAGTAGGGAACAATGTAGGAGAATGGCTTTTCGATGGATTGAACAATCAGGTGTTCGCCGGAGGGGGAAGGATTGATATTGCGAATCAGGCCGGGTTCCCCAATCGGTTCAATATCTCCGTTTTCAAGGTCAATTCGTGCAACCTGTCCCCGGATATAGTATTCAAGTAACTCTGCATCGTGGCGATCTTCCAGCAGCGACTGGTAGGTCCTCAGCCGATTTTCTGCGGAGCTCGTTGTACGTACTTTTATGGCATTTGGAGTTTCCGGTCTTTCCGGTGCGGGGCCGCGCTGTCGCGGTAACAGCACTGTAAAGATAGCGTTTCCATCTCCAGACCACTCGAACGAGGTATTCAGCGTAGCCAATACGGGGCGCTGTGTAATGCGTTCCGAACGGCCCGATTCAACATCGGCGATATAAATATGACTGGCCCGGTCGTAATGTGCAAAATAGGCAACCCGATCTCCCTCCGGCGACCATTTCACACCTGAGATCGTTGCTGTACTTGGCGTACTCATTCGTTCTGCCTCTCCTGTACGGGCATCTATTTTCTCGATTCCGGTAATCGTTACACTTGCGGTCATCCAGCGGCTGCGGTTTGCCTGGTGATCTACCTGGAGTCCGGCAATGTTATGCCAGGGCTTGGCCAGGGCCGAAAGCTTTGGCAACCCATTTTCAGTTGTGTTGATAAAAAAACTGCCGTTTGGGCTGAGATTACTCAGTGTCACATTCTCATGGCGGGGTGCAAGAATTTCTTCCGAAACAGATTCGGGAGGAGTCAGGTAATCATCACTAAAATCCGGCTCTGTCTGGGCAAACAGTTGACCGGAAGATAAACTCATCAGAGGTACTAAAATCAGAGATATAATAAAAGGTAGGGTCACAGAGCGCTTCATAAGATCACATAGTGGAGGTTAAGGTTTGCAGGAAGTACGGCAAATACTCGTTGATATTCAAGATTCAATTCACGGAGAGAGTTTACAGCCACCGTTTCACCACCATATACAAATGTTTCTTGAAGCTTTCACATCAACCGTAGCTTTAGAGCAGCATCTGCGGAGCTTCTATGCTACTGGTGGTCAGTGTCTACTGGCTAATCAACATACAAAGCTTTCTATACTCCTTTTTTCTTTTAAATTTTTTAGCAGTAAGCTTAAGATTTCCCCCTTCACGGCTGATAACCTATATAAGTTCATGAGGATCGGTTTGTGAAACCTCGAAATTGGCTTTCGGGGTGATCAAAACGAAGGGGTGGAAGAATATTCCACCCCTTTTTTTATGCGGTTTACACACCCCAGGAATACTCTCTGCAGGAGTATTTCTCCTTTGTTCCTTTACAGGGCCGGTGAATACCTCAGGTTAATTCCCAATGTTCTCACAGCCGTCCAAACCTTCTCAGACCCAACCGATCCTAAACAGAAAAGTTGATACAGGATTTCACGCTTCTGTAAAGCTTTTTATATAAAAAAAGTGGTATTCCTCGTTGTTTTTGGTAAAATTGAATACCTGCGGAAGAGTCATCCATGATGTGACGCTCTGGGAAACGTTTCGTAGTTTGCACACTTTCCGGAATCTCTACTGAAACTACACAATAATGGACATCATTTGGATAGGTGCAGCATTTTTACTTGGCTTTGCTGTTTCAAGAGTACACCTTCCACCACTGGTGGGATATCTTGCCGCAGGGCTGGTGCTGGCGGGTTTTGGGTATGATGCTGGCGACACCTTAAAAGAGATTTCGCACCTCGGGGTTATATTCCTCCTGTTTACCGTAGGTTTGCACATCCGGCTCAAAAACATTCTCCGGTTTGAGATTCTCGGGGTTGGATTCACCCATCTGATAATATCTACAGCAATCTTTACCCCCATCTGCCTCTATTTTGGATATGGATTTGAGGCTGCTGTCATCATCTCCATTACATTGGGGTTTTCAAGTACCGTACTTACAGCTAAAAATCTCGAGCGAAGAAATGAACTGGGGGCTTTTTACGGGCGTACCGCCATTGGGATTCTCATTATCCAAGATCTTGTGGCTATCGGAATTATTGCCTACGCCGGGGGTGGAGCACCGTCCCTCTGGGGGTTTACCCTTATTGGACTGCCGATTATACGTCCAGTGCTAATCCGGCTGCTGGGCTTTGTGGGAGATGATGAGCTCTGGATGCTTCTCGGTCTCGGCCTCGCCCTGGGCGGGGCAGCACTCTTCGATGCGTTTAACCTGTCAGAAGAACTTGGTGCCCTTTTTGCCGGTATGCTTCTGGCCTCCGATGAACGGGCTGATAAAATCAGTAAAAAGATGTGGGGAGTAAAAGAGGCGTTCCTGGTCGGGTTTTTCCTGGAAGTTGGCCTTACCGGCTTTCCGCCCCTGCAAAGTTCCCTTTTTATCGGATTGATACTCCTGCTGCTGCCTTTCAAAGCAATCCTTTTTTATTTTCTCCTGATAGCATTCCGTATGAGAGCAAGAACCGGATACCTGGCCTCCGTGTCCCTCACAGCCTATAGTGAATTTACACTGATTACAGGAGCTGTGGCCGCTTCGGGAGGATATATTCCCGAAAGCACCATTGTTATTCTCGGACTCATCACAGCGCTCTCCTACGCCATAAACGCCCCCATCTCTATGAATGAGGAGAAATTATGGAAGAGATGGCAAAACTGGCTTGTATCCTGGGAACGGGACGTAAAACACCCCGAGCATGGAACCCTCTCACTTGGTTCTGCCGAATTTCTGATTATTGGAATGGGGAATGCCGGGCGCGCCGCCTATGACAAACTTAAAAGCCAGAATAAACCGGTTGTAGGGATGGATATCGACCCGGACCGTATTGAACGAAATATCAGTGCCGGAAGAAGAGTAATCTATGGGGATATCCAGGACACCGATCTTTGGTCAAATATGGATCTGAGCAAGATAAAGTCTGTAATGATTGCCATGGGCAACCAGGAAGTGAAAGAAAACGCAACCAAAACACTTCGAACCATTGGATTTAATGGGCTGATTTATGTGTTAACTATGCGTGAGGAAGAGGCGGAAATCATGCAAAAAGCCGGGGCCAGCGCAGTTTCCATCCCCATTAAGGAGGCCGGTGAAAGGCTGGCTGAATTAAGTGCCTCCAGCAATAGCAATCACAATCAAATTGACCTTCAACTTTCAAATTCTGATGAACCTGAAAATGACTAAACCAACACTTATCTACGTATTTGATCCACTTTGTGGCTGGTGCTATGGCTTTCATCCCGTAATGGAAAAGCTTCAGAAACGATTTGGGGATCGCATCACTATCAACGTAAAAACAGGTGGCCTTGCCGTGGGAGACCGTGCGCAGCCCATCAGCGAAGGCTATAGCTACATTAAAGACGGACTCCGGCAGGTTGAAAAGACAACCGGAACAGAGTTTGGAAGAAACTTTAAACTGCTGGCGGAGGAAGGCAGTTATTATTACGATTCCGTCCCACCCTGCAAAGCTCAAAAAGTGGTAAATGAGATTACCCCTGATCATTCACTGACATTTGCAGGCAGGCTCCAGAATGCCTTTTTTCGGGATGGAAAAAACCTGAATGAACTGCACACTTATAAAGAGCTTATTGAGCCTTTTAATATTTCCTGGGAGGGATTCAAAACGCGGTTTGATAGCGATAATACGACAGAAGCATTAATGGAAGAGTTCGACTGGTGTAGAACTCATGGTGCTACCGGCTTTCCAACCCTACTCATCAAAATTGAGGATGAAACCAGCATCATGGCCAGAGGATACCGTCCGTTCGACACCATTGAATCTCATCTGCACCACCTGATCAATAATCTTGAAAAAATATCCTCTTAGATCTTTTTATAATGGTTTTCGCTGCAAAATCATCTATTTTCAGCCTTCATATCAACTAACCTCCCAAAGCACCTTATGAATACCATTCGCTCCATTGCTGTTGTCGGCGCAACCGGAATGCTCGGCGCACCGGTAACGAAAGAGCTCAAAAAAAGCGGGTACTCAGTGACCGCATCCGTCCGCGATATGCAGAAAGCCCATAAGGTGCTGGAATCCGGTTTTTACCTGAATAAAGGGGACCTCCAGGATAAGAACAGCCTTCGCACAGCCTTCACCGATGCCGATTTTGTATACCTTAGCCTCAGCTCATCACCCCATGAAAAAAAGCAGAACTTCAAAACAGAAATTAACGGGGTGCAAAACGTTATTGAAGCCGCCCGTTCGGCCCGTGTGAAACGCATCGGGTATCTCTCTTCACTTGTAAAAGAGTATCGCGGAATCGACTGGTGGGTGTTCGACATCAAACGCGAAGCCTGCCGCATACTGCTGGAATCCGATATCCCGGTCACCATTTTTTACCCATCCAACTTTTTTGAAAACATCACACAACTTCAGTTAAAAGGAACCCGGGTGATGCTGGCCGGCCATCAACAAACAAAAAGCTGGTGGATTGGAGCACAAGATTATGGGCGGCAGGTAGCCGAAGCATTCCGGTTGGACGCCGATCATTCCGAAAACCGCGAGTATGTAATCCAGGGACCGGAACCGTTCAGCATGCATGAAGCCGCAGACTGCTTTATTCAAAACGCTCCCCATAACGGCCTGAAAAAGACTACGGCACCCATGTGGATCTTCAATATATTGAAACCATTTTCTGCTACTCTCGACTTTCAATACCACATTCTTACAGCAATCAACCACTATGATGAAAAATTTCAGGCTGATGAAACATGGAGCAAACTCGGCAAACCAGAGCTGACTCTCGCCGAATGGTCGGCAAAACAACAAATCTGAACGCTCATGAGTCGGCGTGCTCTTTTTTTATTCAATCCAGCATCGAACGGAGGAAGAGCCGCTCGGTACGAAGACGAACTTCGCGAAAAGATCCCTCATTATTTTGTTGATGCGGAACTGATCCTCACAAAAGCGTGTGAGACTTTTTGGAATGAAGCGCGAGACAAGCTTTCCGGCTATAATTTGATAGTGGCCTGTGGTGGAGATGGCACCGTTCACAGAGCAGGAAATCTTGCGGCAAACCGCCGGCTGCCGCTCGGAATTGTTCCACTTGGAAGCGGAAACGATTTTGCAACAATGCTGCAGGTTCCTAAAAAACCCGTCCGGGCACTTCAGCTTCTGGCTACAAAGCCCGTCTCCCGTGTTGATCTCATCAAACTGGAGGGAGACCTGGAATGCTGGTGCCTGAACACGTGCGGCATCGGGCTGGATGGACTTACAAATCTCTACAGAGACACCTATAAATCAATATTCGGGCGATTTGCTTATCTCCCCGCAGTTCTTAAAGCAATTGCTGTAGCAAAACCTTTTAAAATGGACCTGAATTTTGAGGGTGAGGAAATCTTACATCAGGAGCTTCTTATGGTCACTGCTTGTAACGGGTTCAGAGAGGGAGGAAAATTTTTAGTAGCGCATCAAGCCAGCTGTAAAGACGGCCGCATGAATGTTCTTCGGATTCACCCGCTACACCCGATCGCCAGGCTGCCGGTTTTACCCCAGTTCCTATTACGCACACCGTCTTATTTGAAGAGCATTGATTTGAACTTGTGTGCTAAACTGTCTGTTAGCTGCAGTGACAGTTTACCCGTTCACGTAGACGGAGAATATTCCGGTACAACAATTAACAACCTGGAAATGACAATCAAAAAGGGCAGGTTGGAGATAATCTTTTAATTTTCAGAACGTATGACTTTTCGGAGTGGACTCATTTATTGAATTTGATAATACTCCTCATACACGTAGTTCCACAAACCTGCCAGGTCCGAACCTTTGTTATGGGGATTTTTAGAAGTAGATGATTTCATCGCGTCAATACACGCCCGCTCACGGGCACTGTGAATTGCTTTAAGCTGATGCTTAGTGGGATTTTCAATCATCTCTTCATACTTTTCCACGTCCTCTTCTGTTACTTTATCATCCATGTTATCGCGCGTTCATGTTAAATGTTTAAAAAATGGTACTTTTTAGATACTTTTCAAGAAAAACAACAAGGTTGCACGCTACTATAACGATAAAATACCTTTTTATGTTCCGCTATCTTACAGCCTCCCTTGCCATTACTCTTTTTCTGGCGGGTTGCAGTACATCTTCCGAGCCGGAAGAGCTGAACTATACTCCTTGCCAGGACGGAACAGCCGAAGGCTACCCCTGCGAGAATATTGATTTTTACGCCCACCTATCCATTGAAGAATTACTCGGAGAGGATTCAGAAAGGCT
This sequence comes from Balneolaceae bacterium, assembly GCA_041686215.1. Taxonomy (GTDB): domain Bacteria; phylum Bacteroidota; class Rhodothermia; order Balneolales; family Balneolaceae; genus SW132. The sequence goes on from JAWLEH010000108.1 coordinate 7,921, forward strand.
TGAAGCCGCAGCGAACGATATCTGGGGATGGACAGACCCCGAAACCAGCAGAGAATACGCCCTTGTCGGATTAACCACCGGTGTTACATTTGTAGATGTTTCAGACCCGGCTAACCCGGTGGTAGTCGGTAAACTGAAGGAGCCGGCACCGCGGGCAAAAAATAACCCACTCATGGCACGCCACGACGATCAGGACGCATTTAAAGAAGCCTCGAGCTGGCGTGACCTGAAAGTTTTTGAGAATTATCTGTATGTAGTAAGTGAACAGGAAAGCCACGGCTTACAGGTATTTGATCTGAGACGCCTGCGCGATATATCTGAGACACCTGAAGTTTTAACCCAGGACTATCAATATACAGAATTCGGCAACGCTCATAACCTCGCCATCAATAAAGAAAGCGGGTATGCGTACGTCGTGGGTTCCACATCAGGTCAAACCTGCGCAGAACGTGGCGGACTTCACATCATTAACCTTATCGATAATCCTGCTGAACCTACTTTTGCCGGATGCTACTTTGAAGAAGAGGCCGGGGGCATTACCGACGGACAAGATGGGTACATTCACGATACTCAATGTGTTATTTATAATGGACCGGATGACCGGTACAGCGGCCTGGAACTCTGCTTCAGTTCAAGTGAAACAACCTTTACCATCACGGATGTGGACGACAAACAGGATCCTGCAACAATATTCAGCGGTTCCTACTCCGGCAACCAATACTCCCACCAGGGATGGCTGACTGAGGATCATCGCTACTTTTTTATGAACGACGAACTCGACGAAATCAGAACCGGAGTAAATACCCGCACCTATGTCTGGGATATACAGGATCTTGAAGAACCCGAAATGATTGGCTTTTATGAACACAACACCACATCCACAGATCATAATCTGTATACGTGGGAGAATTGGATGTACCAGGCCAACTACACTTCCGGTTTACGGGTTCTGGACATCTCCTCACCCACGCCGGAAAACATTACATCCCTTGGTTATTTTAATACCACACCGGACAACAACCAGGCCGGTTTTGAAGGATTATGGTCGGTATACCCCTATTTTTCAGATGATAAAGTGGTTGTGAGCGACATTAATAACGGGCTGTTTATTCTGCGGTATGCCCGCTAACCAACTATAAAAAACATTTTCTTGAATCGACAAAAACTACACACTGACGGCCCAGAATTTTCAAAAATTGCAGCCGGTTTATGGCGGCTTGATCAATGGAATCACACTCCCGATGATACTGTATCGTGGATTGAAGCCTGCCTCGAAGCAGGAATTACGACATTTGATCACGCTGACATTTACGGCGATTATACAAATGAAACACGCTTTGGCAAAGCTCTAAACCTCAAACCGTCTCTGCGGGATGAAATAGAGCTGGTCACCAAATGCGACATTTGCCTCGTTTCCGATAGTCGCCCCCAAAACCGTATCAATCACTACAACACTACCCCCAATCATATAATAAGCTCGGTTGAGCAATCACTGAAAAACCTGGGCACGGATTATGTTGACCTGGTACTACTCCACCGGCCTGATCCGCTAATGGATGCCACTGCAACCGCAGACGCGCTGATGATGTTGATAAACCAGCAAAAAGCCGGAGCTGTCGGGGTATCCAATTTCACACCCTCGCAGTTTGATCTTTTACAAAACCGGCTCGACGTACCGCTGGTAACCAACCAAATCGAATGCTCTCTGCTCCACACCGCGGCTCTTTTTGACGGAACACTTGATTACGCACAGCAGAACCGGTACTCGCCCATGTTTTGGTCACCTTTTGCGGGAGGCGGATTATTCAAGAAGGACACCGACCAAAAGCAGCGGGTTTGGAATTGTCTTTTAACATTATCTGATAAGTACGAGGCCACTCCCGGGCAAATTGCCCTGGCCTGGCTGCTCAGGCTTCCCGCAAATGGAATTCCGGTTTTAGGGACCGGCAAAACCGAACGAATTAAAGAAGCGACAGAAACATTACATCTATCTTTAGAACGCCAGGACTGGTTTTCACTGTTGGTGGCAGCACAGGGACATCCGGTTCCTTAACACTGTCACACTCTGCCGATCTCTTTTGACATGGAGATCAATTTCCGTACATTTTTAAGCTTATGCTCCGAGGCAACTGCTTTTTGAGCTGCAATATTGCAAAGACTAACTGACAACACGTTTATATGGATCTTTTTGATAAACTTGAAGGGCGACCCGGTCCTTTAGGAGAATTTACATCAGACGGCTATGGTTACTATACATTTCCCCGACTCGAAGGACCTCTTGGCCCTGTCATGAAATTTAATGGCAAGGACATGGTAGTCTGGAGTGTTAACGACTACCTGAGCATCGGGAACCATCCTGAAGTACGAAAAGCAGATGCCGAAGCCGCAAAGGAATTTGGGCTCAGTGTGCCGATGGGGGCCCGCCTGATGACGGGAAACTCCACACACCATGAAGAACTTGAAAAAGAGCTTGCCGCATTTGTTCATAAACCGGAAGCACTATTACTTAACTATGGCTACCAGGGAATTATGAGCGTTATTCACGCACTGGTAGACCGAAACGATTTCCTGATTTATGATGAGCTAAGCCACGCTTGCATTGTGGATGGCAAGCAGCTTGCCATGGCCGAAAAATCAGTGTTTAAACACAACGATATCGACAGCCTTGAGAAGCAGCTCGAACGGGCAGAGCGTCATCGCAAACCAAACTCATCCGTTCTTGTTGTAACTGAGGGAGTTTTTGGCATGACCGGCGATCTTGGCAAACTGCGTGAAATTATCGCGCTGAAAGAAAAATACGATTTCCGCCTGCTGGTGGATGATGCTCATGGCCTTGGCACCCTTGGTGAAGACGGCTCAGGAACCGGCACACAACTGGGCTGCCAGGAAGGAGTTGACATCCACTTTGGTACATTTGCAAAATCGTTTGCGCTCATTGGTGCTTTTATTGCTTCAGAACCACGGGTTGTGGAATTCCTGAAAGCCAATACCCGCAGCCAGATCTTTGCCAAATCCCTGCCGATGCCTGTTGTAGTATCGGCCCGTAAACGTCTTCAGCTTATACAAGATCACCCCGAATGGCGCGAACAGCTCTGGGAAAATACGCTCGCACTGCGTGAAGGTCTGATCGATATCGGCTACAACGTACTGCCATCCGAAAGCCCGGTCACACCTGTGTTAACAAAGGGCAGCACACAACTTTGCATGGATATCATGCGCGAACTTCGCGAAGAATACGGGGTATTTGTGAGCGGTGTAGCATATCCCGTGGTTCCACGTGGCATGGTACTCATCCGGCTGATCCCAACCGCAGGCCACGAAAGGGAACACATCGACAAAACACTCAAGGCGTTTGATGCAATCAAATCCCTGGCACTGCAAAATATTGGAGAGCGGGTTTCTGCCTGATCAGTATTCTGTTAACCTATTCTCA
>JAWLEH010000109.1:0-2117 GCA_041686215.1 Balneolaceae bacterium
CCTGTGGGGATTCGTGATCTACTGTCCTTATCAAAGACAGGAAATGCCACGCCCTGGCGTGAAATGACATAATTGTTGATAAATAAACGTAACTAACGCCCTTTTTGCACTGCTTTTACCATTAATTTTTAATGGAACTCAGGTTTTTAAAACAGCTAATCTGGAAACGGTCCCTATTTCTTCTAATTTGCCAATTGTTTGTGTTTTATCACTGCTCTTTATTATCATAATAGCAGGAGCAATAAACTTGTTGGAAAAAAATTAAGCCAAGGAGCTACAATACGTGATATCACCGAAAGACGTTCGCCCCACCCTTCAGAAACATATTCTTGCAGACGGTTACGAAATGGTACTTGATCTTGAGAAAAGCAAAGGTGCCTATCTCCACGACTCTGCAACCGGAACAGATTATCTTGATTTTTTTACTTTTTTTGCCTCCAACCCGCTTGGGATGAATCACGACCGGTTGGCAGGCGATCCGGATTTTATCAATACAATCGGTAAGGCAGCCATCAACAAACCTTCTAATTCGGACATCTACACCGAAGAGATGGCCCATTTTGTTGATACCTTTTCCCGCATCGGTATCCCGGACTACATGCCCTACGCCTTTTTTGTTTCCGGCGGAGCCCTTGCCGTGGAAAATGCCCTGAAAGTAGCGTTCGACTGGAAAGTTCAGAAAAATTTTAAAAAGGGATACCGAAAAGAGGTTGGCCACAAAGTTCTGCATCTCGACAAGGCCTTCCACGGCAGAAGCGGGTATACGCTATCGCTGACTAATACCGATCCAAAGAAGACCCGCTATTTTCCAAAGTTCAACTGGCCCCGGGTACACAACCCTGCAGTACAACACCCGCTCACTCCCGAAAACCTGAAGCAGGTAATAGAAGAGGAGAAGCAATCTCTTGCACAGGCGCGGCGGTATTTCGAAATGTACCCCGATGAAATAGCCTGTATTTTGCTGGAACCCATCCAGGGTGAAGGGGGCGATAACCATTTCCGGCATGAGTATCATCAGGAGCTGCGTGATCTCGCCGATGAATTCGATGCGCTGCTTATCTATGACGAGGTTCAGACCGGGGTTGGACTCACCGGCAAATTCTGGGCGCACGAACACTATGTAAAACCTGATATCCTTGCATTCGGCAAAAAAGCACAAGTATGCGGAATTCTTGCCAGCGATCGTGTTGATGACATCGAAACCAACTGTTTTCATGTCTCATCCCGGATTAACTCAACATGGGGCGGTAATCTGGTGGATATGGTTCGGTTCGACAGAATCCTTGAAGTGATTGAAGAAGACAATCTTGTTGATCATGCCGCCGATGCCGGTCAACACCTGCAACAGTTGATAACAGAGTGGTCCGGTGAATCCGAGTATCTTCAAAATCCGCGGGGCAAAGGTCTTTTCTGCGCGATTGATCTTCCGGATACGCACGCCCGGGATGCGGTGATTAAAGAGTGTTTAAATAATAAACTTATGATTTTAGGTTGCGGTACCAAAACGATACGATTCAGGCCGCCGCTTACCGTCCAGAAATCGCAACTTGAAGAGGGCATCGACATCCTGAAAAAAAGCTACAAAACGGCGCTTGGAAAATGTCCGGTTGCGGGATAACCCTCGTCTGCATGCTGCTTTTGCGCCGGGAGCCTCGTCTGCATGCTGCATCTGCGCCGGGGGCATCCCTTACGGGGCAGGCTGACGAGTGGACTTAACTGGAACCCTATTCAAGAAATCTCCTTTTAATTGGGCGGAAGTCAGAACATGGAGATCTCTTTGGTTAGGCTTACAGGTTGGATTAATGAGATCCTTCGACTTCGCCACCGGCGCTGCCGCTTCGGTGTCTCCGCTCAGGATGACAGGGTGCTTTTAATTCACCGGGCGGCGCATCAGGGGCAGGAGATTGGTAAAGGGTTTTGGTTTGCGCCGCCTGCCTTTTTACCCCAGGCGTCTTGTCATCCCGACCGTTCGAACAAAGTGAGGGAGCGGAGAGATCTCACCAAATCAAGCCCACAAACCTTAACCTACCCGGCAGACGAAAAAGACAATCGTCAGCCGGGGGCCGGAGCCTCGTCTGCATGCTGCATCTGCGCCGGGGGCATCCCTTACGGGGCAG
>JAWLEH010000109.1:2217-11353 GCA_041686215.1 Balneolaceae bacterium
CCTTAACCTACCCGGCAGACGAAAAAGACAATCGTCAGCCGGGGGCCGGAGCCTCGTCTGCATGCTGCATCTGCGCCGGGGGCATCCCTTACGGGGCAGGCTGACGAGTGGATCTATCCAGAACCCAATTCAAGAGATCTCCTTCATCAAATCCTCAGCCCTTAACCTACCCGGCAGACGAAAAAGACAATCGTCGGCCGGGGGATCACACCATCTGGTGCGATTCCGGCTGAATCACTATTTCGTTCAGAACGGACTGTCCCGGTTGTGATGCGGCATAGTATACAGCTTTTGCCACTTCTTGCGTTGTGAGCATTTTATCTTTTTGTACACGCATGTCTACATTTGGATTATCCCAGAACTCGGTGTTTACACCGCCCAGGTACAGGAGCGAAAACTTCACATCTCCGCGACGCTGCTCCTCAACAAGTGCTTTGGTAAAACCGGTTACCGCATATTTTGATGCCGAGTAAACGGATGTATTTTTCATGACAGCTTTACCCAAGATTCCCGGAAACATGATGATGCGGCCTTTCTTGTTTGTAGCCATGTATCGCATAACAGCCTGGGTGACCAAAAAAGTGCCGTACACATTTACATCAAAAACTTCTTTGGCGTGATCCGGTTTTACATCAAGTATGGGCTGTATCAGACCTGTACCAAATGCGTTTACCAGTACATCTATCTGCCCAAGATCGTCATTCACTTCCCGTGCCATGGAAGACACACTGGCCAGATCGGTTACATCCACCTCAATCACATAGGCCTCTCCGCCCGAGTCGTTAATCTCCTTGGCTTTTTCTTCAGCTTTCTCTTTATTCCGTGCGGCAAGTACAACTTTTGCACCGGCTTTGGCAAACAGGTCTGCTGATGCCTGCCCGATTCCGCCTGATCCACCAACAATTAATACTACTTGGTCTTCCATAATCTAAATTTGAATTTAGTATTTAATATTTCTGATTATGAAAGGAATGCTCTCTGGAAATCGTTCAATGATTTGGGGAAACCGGAAATTAGTGGATTAGATAATTGGGGAATTAGGGAATTGGTCTGAGCGACAAATTCTTGCACTCCTTTAATAAGCAAACCATCCCTACAAAATCTCGGCAAAGTACGGATTGCGGATTTATGGTGAACATGCGCTTGATTTCCTGATAGATACGAAATCTGTATAGCTATCAAATAAAATCACAATTCAGATAAATCCTCTACAACCCACCAAATACCTAATCAACAAATTCAAAAATATACTAAAAACCAACTATCGATCCATCGCATCAGGAATGGGCGACTCGTAGACAGCTTTTAAATCAGCTATATTCTGTTCCACAAATTCATCTATGATCAGTTTTGATCCGCCCACAGACCCCAGTTCATCGTAAAAGATTTCATGCTTTTCAAAATATCTCTCCAGCGCGCGGGCATCTTCTTTGGGTACAGTAACAACCACGCCGGACTGCGCCTCACTGTAAAGAACATCCACATACGATCCAGTCAGATTCTTTACAGAAACGTTTGCCCCGGTGCCTGAAAAGATGGCCATTTCGGCAAGTGTTACGGCAAGTCCCCCATCGGAAATATCGTGTGCGGCGTTTATCATCCGGCCCTGAATCGCTTCGAGGAGCACCTTGTGAAGTTTTAGTTCAAATTCAAGATCAAGCTCCGGTGCATCGCCGGTAGTGAGTCCGTGAATGGTTTTCAGGTATTCACTTCCGCCCAGCCCATTCCGCCGTGCACCCATATAATAGACAATGTCATGCTTTTGTTTAAAACCGGGGGTCATTACATGGTTTTCTACGTCTTCAATCAGCCCCAGCATTCCAATTACCGGCGTGGGAAAAATCGCTCCGTTCGGGTTTTCGTTGTAGAGGCTCACATTCCCCCCGGTTACCGGTGTACTGAAGGCCCGGCATGCTTCACCCATGCCGCCTACCGCTTCGCGAAAGGTCCAGTAGACTTCGGGCTTATAGGGATTTCCAAAGTTCAGACAGTTCGTAATAGCCATTGGTTTTGCACCACTGCACACCACATTTCGTGCCGCTTCAGCCACGGCAATTTGCCCGCCGCGGCGCGGATTCAGATACACATAGCGGCCGTTACAGTCGGTTTTCACGGCCAATCCCTTTTGGGTACCCTTGATACGGATCACTCCGGAATCGGAGGCACCGGGTGCGTTCACCGTGTTGGTGCGCACCATCGTGTCGTACTGCTCGTGCACCCATCGTTTGGAGGCGATGTTAGGCGAAGCCAGCAGTTTTCGGAGCGTTTCGTTATGATCCCTGGGATGAGTCAGTGTTTTAAAATCAAAGTTTTGCACTTCGTCAAGATATACCGGCTTTTTCACTTCCCTCTCGTACTGGGGAGCCCCGCCGCCAAGTACAAGGGAATCAGCCGGAATATCGGCCTTCACTTCCCCATCTTTCAGGTAGGTGACCTTTTCACCTTCCACCACTTCGCCTATCACCACAGCGTTGAGATCCCACTTTTCATATACATCAATTACTTCCTGCTCGCGGCCTTTTTCAGCCACTACAAGCATTCGCTCCTGGCTTTCACTCAGAAGCACTTCGTACGCGGTCATCCCCTCTTCACGCATCGGCACTTTGTCCAGGTCAATGCGCATTCCTTCGCCTCCTTTGGCCGTCATCTCGGACGATGAGCAGGCAATTCCTGCGGCACCCATGTCCTGCATACCTACCACGGCACCGGTTTTCAGCACTTCAAGACTTGCCTCAAGTAAAAGCTTTTCTGTGAACGGGTCTCCAACCTGGACGCTTGGTCGTTTGGCTTCACTCTCTTCACTGATCTCTTCCGATGCAAACGTGGCCCCGTGAATACCGTCACGGCCGGTACTGGCTCCCACAATAATCACCGGATTGCCGATACCCTCCGCAATTGCAGAGGCTGTCTGACCTACTTTTACGATGCCGACACTCATCGCATTCACCAGAGGATTGCCCTCATAGGCTTCATCAAATACAACTTCACCGCCCACCACCGGCACACCAAATGAATTTCCGTAATCAGAGATACCGCGAACCACGCCATCCAGCAGGTAACGCACCCGGGGCTGATCCATCGAACCAAACCGAAGTGAATTGAGAGAGGCGATTGGCCGGGCTCCCATCGTAAAAATATCGCGGTGTATCCCGCCCACGCCTGTTGCCGCACCCTGGTAAGGCTCGATGGCTGAAGGGTGATTATGGCTCTCTATCTTGAACGCACACGCCAGTCCATCCCCGATATCTACCAGTCCGGCGTTTTCCTCTCCCGCATCCACTAAAAGCTGAGGACCGCTTCGGGGCAATTTTTTAATTTCAAGAATAGAATTTTTATAGGAGCAATGTTCACTCCACATTACAGAATAAACGCCAAGTTCCGAGAACGTAGGTGTGCGCCCGAGGAACTTTTTGACCATCTCAAATTCCTCTTCACTGAGGCCATGATCTTTAGCAAGTGCAAGATTTACAACAGGTTCGCTGACAGCAGTAGTGGACATTATTTGAGCAGATTTGAATAAAGTTAAGAACCACATGAAAATACGAAAAGATGACCACCATTTCTGCTATGATTTTCAATAAACAGCAACCTGCCAGAGTAGCCGCATGTGATTTCCACGCGGATTCCTGGTAGAGTTGCTGATAGTTCGGTTCGTTTATTCGTTAGAGCATGAAATTGTTATTTGTGTCCACTCCATTTACATAGAATCTCCTGACTCAGGCAGGACCTGCGCTTCGCTTCGGACTCTGCCTGGTCGGGGATTACACCCCTAAAAACTTTCTCAGAACCGAAAAATCATCGAAGGTCAGATCGGGCGATACTTCAGTTTCTTCATCCGTTCGTTTCACTACGCCGGTATACCATGCCGTTTTCCAGCCTGCCTTCACCCCACCAACGATATCTGAGCTGTATGAATCTCCAACGTATAATATCTCATCCCTTTTCACGCCCGCAAGTTCCGTAGCGTGATCAAACACTTTGGGATCCGGTTTCAAAACCCCGAGTTCTTCCGAAATGATCATTTGGCCGGTGTAGCGATGCATGGCGAGTTTATCAAATTTTTTGTGCTGGGTTTCCTTAAATCCATTGGTAATAATTCCAACATCAAAAATGGTGCTTACAGTGGCCAGAGTCTCTTCAGCCTGTTCGATCCACTCCCAAAATTCACGGTATTTTTGCATATACGTTATCCCAATCTCTTTGCTCTGTTTGGTGGGCAGGCCCAGTTCAGCCATCGTATTGTGAAAACGGGAAAAGTGAAGTTCATGGCGATCAATTTCTCCGGCCTGGTAACGAACCCATAAATTGTGATTCACTACCTGGTATACCTCAAGCCACTCGGGCAGAGTTAATGCATTAAAAACCGGGAATTGTTTAAAAACCGCTTCGTGCGATTTCGACTCTGCCTTGTTATGATCGAGGAGGGTATTATCGAGATCAAAATAAATAAAACGTAGAGGCATTCAGGTCCTTTATTCGCAATAGCTCTGGATTTAAAAATCAACCCGAATATAAAGGTTGTAGTACTGCCATTCCAACGGCAATCTAAGCTATCTCTGGCTGATAGCCGCATTCATTTCTATTGAACCCCGCAATGTTTTGTTAACCGGACACTTATAAGAAATTTCAAGAAGCCTGTTAAGTTGTTTTTCATCAAGATCCCCTTTCACGATGATCTCTTTCTCTATCTTGTCAATTTTAGCCGATTTTTCACCACAATCCTCACAATCTTCTGCATGATCTTTAAAATGTCGTAACTCCACGTAGATATCATCCACGTGCCAGCCCTTTCTCTCGATGTACATTCGCAGGGTAATGGCAGTACACGATCCCAGCGACATCAGAAGGTAGTCGTAAGGGTCTGGCCCCGCATCAGTTCCTCCAACGCTTTTAGGCTCGTCTGCCATCAGCTCGTGCTCTCCGGCTGTTAACGATGTCTTATAGTTTGTATCACCAAGGTGAATGTGAACAATTTTTTTTGATCCGGCTTCAGCCATATGAATATAATTGCAAATTTAATTCGTTTCTGCCATAGAATTGCCCGCACCTTTTTTCACTTCAGCCATAAACGTGAGGCTGAATCGTGTACCTGCCTCTTCTCTCGGAACCAGTTCAAAAGAGCCGTCGAGTTGTTTTACAAGCGCACTAATGATCTTTGTTCCAAGTGAACTGAGTTCCGACATGTCAAAGTTGTCCGGCAGGCCATTGCCGTCATCCTCAAGAGTAAATCGAACCTGATCACCTTCACGGTGAAGATCGGCCCGTATCCAGCCGCGATTTCTGCCTTTAAAGGCATGTTTATAGGTGTTGGTTACAGCCTCATTAATAATGAGAGCACAGGGCACAGCCTGGTTGATGTCCAGCTGAAACGGTTCCGTGTGAATTTCAATATCTATCTCTTTGCCGGCACTAAATGAATCGTGCGTGGCCTCAATGAGTTTATGAATAATTTTTGAAAACTCCAGCCTGGAAAAATTGTTTGACTCGTACAGCAGTTCATGAATACTGGCCATAGTACCAACACGCAACATGCTGTTGTTTAGCTTGCTTAACACTTTTTCGTCTTCCTCATTAAACACCTGCATTTGAAGCATGCCGGATACGAGTGCCAGGTTATTTTTCACTCTGTGGTGAATCTCGGAAAGCAGCACTTCTTTCTCTTCTACTGAATTACGTAACTTTTTCTCTTTTTCTATGTGATCTGTAATATCCCGGCTAATGGCCACATAATGAGTTATGGTGCCACCCTTATCTCGTACAGGCACCAGGCTCGTCTGGCTCCAGAATGTTGTTTCGTCCGTTTTCTTTACTTTAAATTCAGCCTCGCCAACGGAAGATGTTCGGTAAGCTTCCCTCAGCTTAAATAGCTCTGCCTCGTCTGTTTCCTCTCCGAAAAGAGTTGAAATTCTCTTTCCTGTTACATCATCGGCAGAATACCCGGTCATCGATTCAAAACCTTCATTCACATACACGATTTCCGCTCTTAAAAACCGGTCGAAAGACGCATCAATTACAATGACTGATTCATCAATATTTTTAATAACCGACTCCAGCAGTTTTCTTCTCTCTTCTGCTCTCAGTTTTTCCGTTACATCACTGGCCAGTATCAACTGGGCATCCCTGTTATTGTATAAAAGCGTATTAGCTTCTATTTCAACTTTTATGAGGCTTCCGTCTTTTTTCCGGTGAGTGTATACCTCTTTTTCGATAGCTATACCGGCAGAAGAACCATTTGTGTCTTTTGTTGCAGCCGGAAGCTCTTCGCTCTGATGGATATCGCGCAGCTTCATGCCCAAAAATTCATCTTTGCTGTATCCATAGTGAGAGATCGCTGCACGATTCACATCCAAAAACTCAAGAGTATTGCGATCATACAGCCACATCGGTTCCGGGTTCATCTCAAATATTTGTCTGTATTTCTTTTCGGACTCTTTAATACGGCTCGAAAACTCAAATCGCTCAATGCTATACACAATACTTTTATGAAGCAGCGGAGGAGAGAGTTCATCCTTCAGCAAATAATCGGATACTCCCATAGACAGAGATTTGATGCTAAAATCCAGGTCGGAATAGCCGGTAAACACGATAATCGGATGGTGACCGGCAAGATCCATCACCGAGTCTATCAGGGACGTACCACTTTTGTCGGGCAGTGAAAGGTCCAGGAGGATGCAATCAAAGTCCGCGGCCGTGGTGGATGCAAGGATTTCAACAGCCTGGCTGTAGGTTTGAGCGTGAACGATGGAGGGAAGCTGAAAGACTTCGTTCAGGTATTCTTCCATCAATACAAAGTCGCCTCTGCTATCCTCAATAATAAGTAAACTGATTCGCTGACTGCGACTGTTCATATATGTTTATGCCTCGCGGGGCAGTTTTACAAGATTGATCCAAAAATTCTTGATTTTTGTAATCGCCTTGAGGAATTCTTCTACTTCTACCGGTTTGGTTATATAACAGTTTGCATGATTCTTATATGATTTAAGCACATCTTTATCAGATGAAGATGTTGTTAACATAATCACCGGAATATGCTTTAACATTTCGTTTGTCTTCACAAATTCAAGTACTTCGTGCCCGTTTTTTCGGGGAAGGTTCACATCAAGCAATATCAAATCGGGAGTACCGGCATCTGAAAAGTCAGCCTGCCTGGTAAGAAAGTGAATGGCCTTTTCACCATCTTTCACAATGCTGACTTTATTCATGAGTTTAGCTTCTTCAAAAGCTTCCTCGATGAGCAAAATATCGCCATCGTTATCTTCTACAAGTAAAATATGAATCGGTTCTGTAGCTTCCATGCTTAACTGTCTAAATTGATAAAATCAGGCGTTATTGTGTCATAGCATATTCAGCATCACTTCCATTAACTGAATTATTGCAGAATGGTTATCTGCTAACTACAGCACACAGCAGTGACAGGCATACACTTAAAATAATTTCTGTTTATTTACAGAAACATTAGAATTTGCCTTTTTCATCCTGCCTGATTTTCAACCTTCACCTAAAGCGTTTTTTAGCCTGAAGTTCTTAATACCCAATGATTCCCAAAAAACGTAACAGCCGGAAAACCGGCTCTGTTTTACTTTTACGTAGTTGTAGTTGTTTTAATTATGCGTACAATATATAAATATGGAGCTGACTCTTTCTTTAGAATTCTATAATTCCAAATTTCAGCCGGGCTGGTGAGTTACAAGTTACAGTTGCAGTAGCTGAGGAGTTGATGATGCCCTGTCCGCAATTGAGAAATAAAATGTACTGCCTTCACCCGGGCACGATTCAACAGAAATTTCACCCCCATGGTGTTTTACTATTTTCCTGCACATAGCCAGCCCCATACCGGTGCCTTCATATTCTTCGTTTCCGTGCAACCGTCGAAACAGCTGAAAAATCTGGTCAAAATACTTCTCTTCTATCCCGATACCGTTGTCCTTAACCGAAATCTGCCAGCCGCCTTCCACAGCTTCTCCCGATATAGAAAGCACCGGCTTCATGTTTTGCTTTCTGTATTTAAGTCCGTTACTAATCAGGTTCTGAAAGAGTAAACGAATGGCCACAGGAACTCCTTCTACTACCGGCAGCTCTGCCCGTGTTATCGTTGCGTTCTCTTTACCCAGCCCGGATTCATGGTAGCGGATTATTTGATCAACCAGATCGTTTAAGTCAATCTGTTCGTTATTCTGCTGATCGCTGCCCACCCGTGAATATTGAAGCAAATCGTCCACAAGATTTGTCATGCGCTCTGCACCATCTACAGCAAAATTCACATAACTTTGCCCCTTTTCATCCAGTTCTTTGTAGTAGTTTTTATTTAGCAGCTGCATAAAGCTCCGAACCATTCTCAGAGGCTCTTTCAGATCATGGGAAGCAATCGAGGCAAAGTTTTCGAGTTCATCATTCTTTTCCTTAAGCTGGTGTAGTGAGAGGCTCAGCTCATCATGTTTCCGCTCCAGCTGAAGACGAAGCCGCTCCTGCTGTGCAAGTGTCAGCTTCAGCCCGTTAAACAGCAGTGGAACAAGTACTGCGGTTAACAAACTTAGCAGCACAGCATTACTCGAAACCGCTATCCAGCTATGGAGTGAATATTCGCTGAGCAGCGTATCGGGCCACCAGTTGTGGTAAATAGCCAGCCCGGTGAACACACAGATCAGCGCATTTACAATTACCGTATACATTGCGTAACGCCGTTTTGCAATAAGTACGGAAAACACCGTCAGAGAGACCATAAACAGTAAACCCGGCCCGTACGAACCCAGGTAACCAAGCAGGGCTATGGTAACCAGATAGACCGAACCGATAAACAGGGCTTTCCTCGTATCCGCACTAAATCCCGGGAAGTAGGCAATGGTGATGAGCGATCCAATAACAACAGTATCTGCGGCTATTAAAAACCACATCTCTTGCTGGTAGGCGAGCCAAAAACCGGGAACCAAAGAAATCAGGCTGAATGGAATCAGGTAAACGATCAATTCGGAAAACAGCCGGTCCCTCCAGTAGGATAGACCGTCCCCGTGTGTTTCTGCTTCCACGCAAAACTGCTCAATTCGTAACCTGTGAATGTTCCAGATATCAAGAATTTTTTTGAAAATGTCAGGCCTCACGTTTTAAACATATATCAGACTGATGGTACCGGTTCATCATT
>JAWLEH010000110.1:0-11350 GCA_041686215.1 Balneolaceae bacterium
CAGCCTTGCGAGGAGTGTACTGTCGTGAAATCAAAGCCAAATATTACATATTTAATCCGGTCACAGCTCAGTGAATCATTATCTTTGAAACCTGAGTTCGATTCTTAAATTAGTCGGTTATCACCTAAAGCAGTACAAAAAGGACGTTAGTAAAGGTGATTCGTCAACTATTCTGTCATGCCACGCCCCGGCGTGGCATCTCCTGTCTTTGTTAAGATTAGAAGATCACGCATCTCCCGAAGTTATACCGTTGGGGAAGTGCGAGATGGCGTCCTTTCTGAACTGCTTTTACCATTTTTTAAATCGAACTCAGGTTTGAATGTAATCCCAAATCTCCAATTCACGTTATTTTGCAATTTAGTTTGCCAATTGTGTAATATTTTTGGAATTAATGTGTTTCTCTTCCAGACTTTGTATTCTCAGCTTGTGAAAAAATCTTCAGCAACATATCGATTCATCACTAAAGTCACAGCAGCAGTGCTTTTAATGGCTTTCCTCATTCCCACCGGGATGCAAGCAAAGCAGCTGGTTGATTTCTGCATGATGGATATGAACCATCATGCCGCCACTTCAGGTGAAGGGCATTCCGGACACCTGAGCAGCACACCTTCGCCCGGCACCCACTGTGAATCACACTCTGAATCAGAAACAAAAAGCAATCATCATTGTGAATTTGAACTGATTTGTGCATGTGATATTGGCAAAAGTCAGCTCAGCGACCAAAAGTGGATTCCTTCCACAAAGAAATTTGATGTCCGGCTCACCCCGCAAAACGATCTGGCTCCATTTTATGCTACCGGTATAGAACCCGTTGCCGATCAGCAAATCCGCATCGGCGAGTACGACCCACCCCTCTGGCTCCTCTACGACACCTTTTTGATGTAGGATCTCTTATTTAGAGGAAGGGTGAAAAGTCTCCCTTTGAGGGGAGACAGTATTTTCCGGAAGTTCCCGGAAAATACAGAGGGGTGTCTACGGAGCGTTGATCAGATCACGGGCATAACAAAAGCCCACTGAACCCACAAACCCACCCCTCGCAAAACTCATACGGCTTTGCCGTTTCGTTTATGCTTTCCCCTCCGAGGAGGGGAGAAATCCCTTCCCCCCGCCAAACACCACCAAACCCAATAACCAACACAAAACCACTTTAATGAGTCCTCCCTCTCTACCCGTAGAGAGGGAGACAGAGGGTGAGTCCGAAAATGACGAACAAACTCATACGCTTTTTTCTCGAAAACAAACTGATTGCCCTGCTGCTGTTTCTTGCATTGGCAGGCTGGGGCATTGCCACAGCACCGTTCGATTGGGACATTGATCTCCTTCCGCGCGATCCCGTTCCGGTAGATGCGATTCCGGACATCGGCGATAACCAGCAGATCGTATTTACTGAGTGGCCCGGACGTTCTCCGCAAACTATCGAAGATCAGATCACCTACCCGCTCACAACCCAGCTTTTAGGCCTGCCGGGAGTGAAGACCGTGCGCAGTAATTCTATGTTCGGGTTTTCGTCCATCAACATCATTTTTGAGGATGATGTTGAGTTTTACTGGAGCCGCTCACGTATTCTTGAAAAGCTGAATGCCCTGCCCTCCGGTACACTTCCCGGGGGTGTACAGCCGGCGCTTGGTCCCGACGCCACGGCGCTTGGTCAGATTTTCTGGTATACATTAGAGGGGATGGATACAGATGGAAATGTCACCGGTGGCTGGGATCCGCAGGAGCTGCGGTCGATCCAGGATTTCCAGGTGAAGTATGCGCTTTCGGCTGTAGATGGCGTTGCCGAAGTGGCCAGCATTGGTGGGTATGTGCAGGAGTACCAGGTGGATGTTGACCCTGTGGCTATGCGTGAATCAGATGTTTCGGTACCTGACATAGCTGATGCCGTTAGAAAAAGCAACCAGGAAACGGGTGCCCGTACGATTGAGATGAATCGGGCGGAATATGTGGTGCGCGGACTCGGTTACATTGAATCGCTGGAAGACCTCGAAGAGAGTGTTGTGGCTGTTCGTGATAATACGCCAATTCGTGTCAAAGATGTAGCCAGGGTTGGGTTAGGCCCCGCCCAGCGCAGAGGTGCTTTGGATAAAGCCGGTGCCGAAGCTGTGGGTGGTGTGGTGATTGCCCGCCATGGGGAAAACCCGCTGGAGGTCATCCAGAAAGTAAAAGAAGAAATTGAGAACATCGCACCGGGCCTTCCATCCAAAGAGCTGACAGACGGTACGCAATCGCGGGTAACCATTGAGCCATTTTACGACCGCACGGGGCTGATCTACGAAACTCTTGGTACGCTCGAAGAAGCTCTTTCGCAGCAGATCCTGATTACCATTATCGTGATTATCATCATGGTGATGCACCTGCGTACTTCTTTTGTGATCTCCGCGCTGCTGCCCCTCGCCGTGCTGATGAGTTTCATCCTGATGAAATACGTAGGCGTAGATGCCAATGTGGTAGCACTGGCCGGGATCGCCATTTCCATCGGGGTGGTGGTGGATATGGGTATTATCCTAACCGAAAACATGCTCAAACACATCGATGAAAAAGATTCGGAAGAACCCCTGCTGGAAACCATTTACAGGGCTACCACTGAGGTGAGCCCCGCCGTGATCACCGCGCTGTTAACGACTATCGTCAGTTTCCTTCCCGTCTTTATGCTTGAAGCACAGGAAGGTCGACTTTTCGGCCCGCTGGCATGGACCAAAACATTTGTCCTCATCGCCGCATTGGTCATCGTATTGACCCTCATCCCAACCTTTTCCCACTGGCTGTTTTCCCAAAAAATCAATCAAAGAAAATGGAAGATTTTTTGGAACGGTGTGATGATCGTCGTGGGATTGTATGCGGCGTTTACCTTTGCTGGATGGGCAGGTTTTATCCTGATTGCACTTGGAATCAGCAATTTCGCAGGAATGTATTATGCAGACTATAAACCGTGGACACGGTGGGTCAACAATGGGATTATTCTGCTGGGCGTGGGATGGCTTCTGGCCGGTAACTGGCTGCCGCTCGGGCCTGAAAATCCCATTTCCCTGAGCCTGCTGTTTATTATCGCGGTGATCGGTATCCTGTTTGGCCTCTTCTGGCTCTTTATGAACTATTACGAAGAGATCCTGGATTGGTCACTCCGCCATAAAGCCGCGTTCCTGTTGGTCCCTGTATTTATTTTGATCCTCGGAGTGATTAGCTGGCGCGGTTTTGATACCTCGTTCAGGTATGTGGCCAACGGATTCAATACCGTCGGAATAGAAATTGAAGAATCCGGCCTTTGGACCTCGCTTGACGAACGATTTCCAGGCCTCGGCCAGGAGTTCATGCCCACTCTTGACGAAGGCTCCTTTTTGCTGATGCCAACGGCCATGCCGCATGTCGGTTCCGAAGAAGCACTGGCAATCATGAGGGAAATTGACATGCGGGTGGCTGATATTCCGGAAGTGGAATCTGTGGTTGGGAAAGCCGGCAGGGCCGAAACTGCTCTTGACCCCGCTCCGCTCTCCATGTTCGAAAATGTAATTGCCTATAAAAGCGAATACAAAACTGATGAGCGCGGACGAAGAGTACGGTACCAGTATGAAGACGGTGAGTTTGTGCGGGATAAAAACGAAGACCTGATTCCTGATCGAGGCGGCAGGTACTATCGTCAATGGCGCGACCATATTCAAAGTGAAGACGATATCTGGGATGAAATTTTAAAAGCCGCCGATGTGCCCGGCATCACTTCTGCTCCAAGGTTACAACCCATCGAAACACGGCTGATTATGCTGCAAACGGGCATGCGGGCAAATCTCGGTATCCGCATCAGTGGCCCGGATCTGGAGACTATCAACGAATTCGGGAGCGATCTTGAACCACTTATACGTGAAGTAGATGGGGTACGTCCCGCTTCGGTGTATGCCGACCGCGTGGTGGGCAAACCCTATCTCGAAATTGATATTCAACGCCGGGAAATTGCACGGCACGGGCTGACTATTGCCGATGTGCAGTCAGTCATCAGCACAGCCATTGGCGGCGAAATGCTGGGGATGACCGTAGAAGGCCGCGAGCGTTATCCTTTACGGGTTCGATACGCCCGGGAGTATCGTAACACCCCGGAGATGATGGAGCGTATTCTGGTCCCTGCAAGCAATGGGGGGCAGGTTCCGCTGGGTCAGCTCGCCGAATTCCGGTACGAGCCGGGGCCTATGAATATCCGCAGCGAAAATTCATTCCTGAGTGCTTATGTAACCTTCGATAAAACTCCGGATGAAGCCTCCGTGAATGTCATAAACCGGATACGTGAATATCTTGATGAAAAAATCGATGCGGGGGAATTATCTATTCCAGGTGGCGTCAGCTATACCTTCGAAGGCGAATTTGAAAATCAGCAGAGGGCTGCAGAACGACTGGCGGTAGTCATCCCAATCACGCTACTCATCATCTTTTTGATTATCTATTTCCAGTTCCGCTCCTCGCCTGTTACGCTAATCGTCTTTTCCGGAATTGTGCTGGTCTGGGCCGGTGGATTCACGCTGTTATGGCTTTACGGACAAGATTGGTTTATGAATTTCAGTATCCTGGGTGAACACCTTCGTGAGTTTTTCCAGATGGGTACCGTCAACCTGAGTGTTGCCGTGTGGGTTGGATTCCTGGCACTTTTTGGCATTGCCGTGGATAATGGCGTGGTGATGGCTACTTACCTGGATCAGCTCTTTGAACGCAAGAAACCGAAAGGCCGCGAGGCAATCTACGCCACAGCCATCGAGGCGGGGATGCGAAGAGTTCGTCCCTGTTTAATGACGACGGCCACAACCCTGCTGGCTCTTCTGCCGATCCTCACTTCACCGGGAAAAGGGTCGGAAATTATGATACCTATGGCAATTCCGATATTTGGTGGCATGCTGGTACAGGTACTTAGTTTATTGCTGGTGCCTCTGCTGTATGCGATGTGGAAAGAGAGTAGTGAACAACCTGTGAATGAATTGGAGGAGAAATGAATATCGAATATCGAACATTGAATAATGAATATCGAAGTATCAGGAGACGAATATCGTTTGTTGTAATTTTGATGTTTATGGTGATAAATGCGCCTGTTTTTGCACAGGGAACGGAACGGATTATCGACCGGCCGGAAGAGCTGGAGATCCTGGATACCTATTTTCAAATGGCGGTGGAAGAGAACCCGGAGCTGGCTTCACTCAAGGCACAGATTGAAGCTCAGAACGAGCGAATCCCGCAGGTAAGTACCCTGCCCGAACCGGAAATTTCGGCATCGTACTTCATCAACCCAACGAATGATGCCGCATTTTTTGGGCGGTTTTCAGTGTCGGCCATGCAGATGTTACCGTGGTTTGGTACGCTTAATGCTCGGGGTAATGTGCAGGAACAGATCAGCGAGGCGATGGGGCATTCGCTGGACCAACGTCAGTTGGCTATTTTTTCGGAAATACAGGATCTCTGGTTTACCTACTATAAACTGAACCACCATGTACATGTTAACCGGGAGATTCTGCAACTGGTAAGAGACCTGGAGCAGCAGGTGGAGAGCCGGTACGAAACCGGCGGGACAGGGCAGGCTGATTTGCTTCGTCTGCAAATGGAAGAGCAGCGTCTTCTGAACAGAATTGAGCAGCTTGAGGATGGGAAAAACCCTGTAAGAGAACAGTTTAATGCTCTGTTGAATCGTGAACCGGACGAGCCTGTTTCGGTCCCCCATCACCTGCCTGAAAGAAAATTGCCCTGGACGAAGGAAGAACTTTATGAGTTTGCCCAAAACCTTAACCCCGAATTCCTGGAACTCGAAGCCAGAGAGCGGCAGTTCGAGCAGGAAATGAAACTGGCAAAACTGGAAGGCCGTCCCTCCATAGGGCTCGGTTTGGAGTATATGGGCCGCGACTTTGGCTTCATGAATATGATGCCTGATATGAACGAGAATTTTTTTGGAATGGCAACCATTCGCATCCCCATCTACCGGGGAAAATACAGGGCGCAGCAACGTGAAGCTCAGTTACAGCTTCGGGCAAACGATGCCATGCAAACCGAATTATCCAACCGTTTCCGCACCGAGCTGGAAAAAGCCATGAAGGATTTTCGCGACACAGAGCGCGAGTATGGCCTTATTACTGAAGAACTGCTGCCGCGTTCCGAGCAGGTGCTGGATATCCTGCTGGATGAATACACAACGGGGCGAGCCGATTTTACAGAACTGATTTCGGCGTTTCGGGAACTGTTGTCTCTTGAAAATGAACTGGTGGAAACCCTGAGTAAACAAAATGAGACAATGGCAAATATAGAACAGATCATTGCCGCCGAATTGAACAACCATAAATAAACTTGCTGTCGAAAAAGGCCTTTCAGGTCTGAAAAACTCAACGAAGGTTAAACTTAAATCACTACCCTATGAAATTCACAAAAAAAGAACTCTTGTACGCTACAGGCTTGCTTTTAACCGGGCTCATGCTTGGCTGGCTGTTGTTTTCCGGTTCAGGCCATGATTCCCACTCCGGAGCCCCGGACGAAGATGAAATGGAACAGCATGTCCATGAGGAGCATACCGACGAAGAAGGAAACGTGGTGTATACCTGCAGTATGCACCCCAGTGTACGGGAAAATGAACCCGGAAACTGTCCGATCTGCGGTATGGAACTAATTCCTGCTGATGAAGCTGGTGCCGCGGACACCGATGAGGACGAATATTCTATGGTGATGACAGCCGCATCTGCGAAACTGGCACAGGTTCAAACCACACCTGTTATCCGCGGAATTCCTGAAAAGGAACTGGACCTTCCGGGACGGATCAAGGTAGATGAACGCAATCTAACCAGTGTGACTGCTTATTTTCCCGGTCGAATTGAGGATGTGAAGGTGGATTTTACCGGTGCGCCCATCCGTAAAGGTGAGGTAATGGCTACAGTTTATTCCCCCGAACTGATCACCGCCCAGCGTGAGTTGCTTGAGGCATCCGGTCAGCAGGATCGAAATCCCCGGTTGTATCAATCAGCCCGCCAGAAATTCCGCCTGTGGGGATTTACCGATGCCCAGGTTGATGATATCGTGAGCGGCGGAGAGGTCCAGCAGGCATTGGAAATAGAAGCACCCGTGAATGGTTTTGTTCTATCGCTCAATGTTGCCGACCAGGATTATGTGCAGGAAGGTAGTGTAATGTTTGAGGTGGCTGACCTTAGCCGTCTTTGGTTAATGCTGGAAGCGTATGAAGGTGATGTGCCGTGGATTAAAACCGGGGATGAGATTACCTTTAACTCCCAAAGCAATCCGGGTGAGCACTATGAAGCGTCCGTTTCTTATATCGATCCGGTCGTTGATCCTCAGGAACGAACGGTAGGAATTCGCGCGGATCTTGAAAATGCCGACGGCCGGCTTAAGCCAGATATGCTGGTGCGCGGCTCTCTTTCAGCCCGAATGGATGAGGGAAAACTCATGGTGCCGGCATCAGCGGTACTCTGGACCGGAAGCCGCTCGCTGGTGTATGTACAGGATGACTCCTCGGAAGTACCACGATATGAAGTCAATGAGGTGGAGCTGGGCGAACGCGCCGGTGATTATTACGTGATTGAAGAAGGCTTGGATGAAGGTGAGGAGGTGGTTTTTTACGGGAACTTCCGTGTTGACAGTGAATTCCAGCTTGCCGACAAATTCAGTATGATGAACCGGGATCCGGGAAGCGGGGCAAACCGGGCAGGGCACGATCATGGAGAGATGGATATGAGCCAGAGTGCAGACACGTCCCATCAACAGCATAGTGATCATGCAGAGCAGGATGAAGAGCACAGCCATGATGAACACCTGCAGCAGTTGGTGAATCACTATCTCAACACCAAAAACGCTCTGGCCGACGACGATTTTGAGAAAGCCTCCGGCGACTTTGAAGAGTTTGCCGAAGAGGTGTCAACAAACGACGAGATGAACCAGCATGACGAACATGCTGATGGGCACGAAGCCCATCACACCTCAATGATGTCAGCGGTTGACGAAGCAAGAAATGCAGATGATATCGATGAGTTTCGCATAGCTTTCAGGGAGGTATCCGAACACCTGTTAGCAGCCATTGAAAATCAGGGCTTTGATGGGGGGGTACTTTTCAAACAATACTGCCCGATGTATGAAGGCGGAAGTAGCTGGATTAGCGACAATGAAGAGATTGAAAACCCGTACTACGGGGATGAAATGCACAATTGCGGAGAAACGGTGGAGGAGTTAAACAATTAATGGATCTGCAGGAATTCTTGTGGGTTCTTTTCTTTAATCCTTAGTGGTTTAATTCCCTGACCCTGTGGGTCGGAAAAGATAAAAGTCCCCCTTTTGCCACGGGGATCCCTGCGGGGAAAGGGGGACACTCCAGAATAAACTCAATACTGAACAAAAGCTTATGGGTTCTTAGTTGATACCTCGCGGGCTCTGCCCCGAGGTAGTTCAATCGTCATGCAGCACTCAGATGCGGCATCTCCATAATCTATTACAACCCGGTCTTTTAAAAGGCCGGGATGACTTTCGCAGAGCTTATTACCCACAAGAATTCCTGTTGATCCAATTTATTTAGGTACATTTTCTTTGGAATTCAATTTTCCCACAGCCTCTCAAGTGCGGATGACGCTCTATTTTGGACAGCCTCACCCCCCGAGCCACACCTGGTGCCAATCTTTCGACAGGGAAATTCTATCCTGCCACTTCTTAAATGGTGTTGCCCCGTTTTTGGTACAAGATTAGAGGCTATGGATGGGAGTACTTTGAATCCTGGTAATCTTCATTCAAGCCGTTTATTAACGGATAATCCTGTGAGAGGTTATTCGCAAAGCTTAACCCAATAAAATTACACAACAATACCACTTTCCAGTTATGCCAAAACCGTTGAGATTCATTACGTTAGGGACGTGAATATGTACGTAAAAACAGAAATCAAGGCAAATGTAAATAAAAGAGGAGTGAATTATGAGACTTATCACAATTATATTATCCACTATCCTGTTGGGTTTGATCTTCGTCCAGTGCGATCGCGACAGGCAGATGGGAGATCAGCATACGGAAATGGGAGATCAGCAAATGGATCAGATGATGCAGAACCCGGAAATGCGCAGAGGTATGATGCAGCGGATGGCCGACAATCCTGAGATGCGGCGAGAGATGATGAACCAAATGAGAAACCGCATGGGGCAAATGGACCAGGAAGCGATGCTGGACCACATGCAATCCATGATGGAGGATCCGGAACGCAGACAGCAAATGCTCTCTCATGTTCAACAAATGCAGGAGATGCTGGAAAGTGAGGAGTTCGACCGCGATCAGATGCGACAGATGATGGAAGACTCTCCAATGATGGGTATGCAGATGCGCTGTATGCAGATGATGCAGGAGCCAGGTTCTGAACAGGGACCGGAATAAAAATCAGAGTACCTGATCAAATCAATCATTGAATTCGAGGAAAAATGACAAATGAATAGGTCACTGTGGGGTAATAAATCACAGGGTGGTTTCATAAAATACCTATAACACGTATGTTTTTATAAACACGTGTAATTATGAAAAAAAAGTTAACGCTTACCATAGAAGAAGAAATTATTGCTACTGCAAAGCAATATGCTAAGAGAAGAGGTATTTCTGTTTCTCAAATGTTTGAAGAGGCAGTAGGAAAAGGTGATTCAGGTAAAATCGAAACAGAGTCACAGCGTGCTGCAAAGCGTTTATTAAATACACTTCAAAATGCTGAAAGCACTGAATCGAAAGATGATAAACAGCTGAACAGAGAGCATGTTAAAAGGAAGTATGCCTGAAATATTTCTCGATGCGGACGTCGCATTTGATATTCTGTCAAAAAGAGAACCGCACTTTCAACATTCTGTTCAATTGCTTGAGCTTGTTGCCGACGATCGGGCGGCACTTTTATTAGCTGAGAGTAGTCTCGCCAACCTGATTTATTTTTCGTTCGATATCTATAAACTGCAGGATGCGAAATCGAGACTTCTTGATTTCATTTCTGCCTGTGAAATTATCAATGGTGGAAAATCGACAATGATAAAGGCGATATCATCACCAGTTACCGACAATGAGGATGCCCTTCAGTACTACACCGCCCTGAAATACGGAGCTGATTATTTTATAACAAGAAATATCAAAAATTATAAAAATCAGTCAAAAATACTGCCGGTGCATACTCCCGCTCAGTTCAATCAAATGTTGAAGTAAAAACGCCCTGGAGATTTATGAAAGAAAAGGAACATAGCCACGAACATCATAATCAGTCAGATCATAACGACGAGTCCGAACACAGTGACCATTCCGGCCACTCCCACCATGAGCACCACAAACAAATGGTGCAGGATTTTAAATTCAGGTTTTGGTGGGTACTGGCCTTAACCATTCCGATTCTCGCCCTCTCTCCCATGATTCAGCAATTTATGGGTGTGGACTGGCGGTTTACCGGCGATTCATGGATTCTGGCGGCGCTGTCAACCGTGGTGTTTTTCTTTGGGGGCTGGCCATTTTTAACAGGCCTGGTAGATGAATTGAAGGAAAAACAGCCGGGTATGATGACCCTCATCGGCCTGGCCATCTCCATCGCCTATCTTTACAGCACCGCGGTGGTATTTGGATTTGAGGGGGACCTCCTCTACTGGGAGCTTGCCACGCTGGTGGGCATCATGCTGCTGGGCCACTGGGTGGAGATGCGGTCGGTAATGAGCGCCTCGGCCGCGCTGGAGGAGCTTGCGGAGCTGCTGCCCGGTAAGGCTCACCGACTCAGGGATGACGAATCTACTGAAGATGTGCCTGTGGATGAACTGCAGAAAGGAGATAAAGTTCTCATCAAACCGGGGGAGAAAGTTCCAGCGGACGGTGACGTGGTGAAAGGCCAGTCGAGCGTGAATGAAGCGATGCTCACCGGAGAATCGAAACCTGTGGAAAAAGCCGGGGGAGATGAGGTTATCGGCGGATCGGTGAATGAAAAAGGATCGCTGACGATTGAAATTTCCAAAACAGGTGATGATTCATTTCTTTCACAGGTGATGAACCTGGTGAAGGAAGCCCAGGAAAGTAAATCCAAGACACAGGACCTGGCCAACCGGGCGGCATTCTGGCTCACACTGGTTGCGATCACAGCCGGGTTAATTACGTTCATTTCATGGACCACCTTCACAGGTCAGGAGTTCGGGTTTGCAATGAACCGGACCGTGGCCGTGATGGTAATCACCTGTCCGCACGCGCTGGGCCTGGCCATTCCGCTGGTTGTGTCGATGTCTACCAGTATTGCCGCCTCAAACGGATTCCTGATCCGAAACCGCACCGCCTTTGAGCAAGCCCGAAACCTGGACGCCGTAATCTTCGACAAAACCGGAACACTCACCGAAGGAACATTCACCGTCACCGATAT
>JAWLEH010000111.1:0-11228 GCA_041686215.1 Balneolaceae bacterium
CCACACATGAACGCAGCAATTGAGATCGCCGAGAAAAACCGGACTCCATTCGGGGCGGCGCTGGCGATGGGTGATGAGCTGTTTCTGACGGCTGCCAATCAGACCGGTGAACTGCACGATCCCACTGCGCATGCCGAGGTGATGGCCATTCGCAAGCTTGGGGAGCACATCAAAAATACCGACCTCTCGGGATTTACGCTATACACCACTTGTGAACCCTGCCCAATGTGTATGAGCGCTGCAATCTGGGCAAAAATCGAAACCGTTTTTTACGGTTGTGGAATTCCTGTTATTTCCAATCATATGAACCAGATCAATATTCGGGCGATTGACGTAAGCCGGAAAAGTTTCTTGACAACCAATGTCGTGGGGGGAGTCCGGTTTGAAGAGTGTAAGAAGCTTTTAGTGAAGTACTCATAAATCCAACTCCTCACAAAGTTCTTTAACAATAGGTTTTCCTGAATTGGTTCACGGTTTCATCACTTCCAACAATAATAATAGTATCCTCTGGTTCTATTTCGATATTCTCATCTATTTCATAAATCGTCTTTCCCTTTCTTTCAATTGCAACTATTGTAGCCCCGGTAATCCGCCTTATTTTATCAACATTCGGCGTTATGCCCACCAATTTTGCCGCTTTAGTCCGAATAACTTCATATGTTGTATCGGAAGACAAGACCAGGTCTGATTTCACGAGCAGCGAAAAGATCATCCGCCCTGAAACAGTAGCAAGAGAGAGCACATAGTCAGCCCCGGCCCTGTAGAGGTTTTCTGCGTTATTGATATCATTTACCCTGGCAATAATCTTCGTGTCAGGTGACAGGTTTTTGATGATCAGCGAAGCGTAGATTGCCGTTGAATCATCATTCATAGCAAGAATGATAGCGGAAGCCTGTTCGATTCCAGCCTTTTCCAAAATCTCTTCCCTGGTAATATCTCCAACAACATCCAACCCCTCATGCTCTTTTTGGTCAATAACAGTAAAATCCGATTCTTTTGCCTGTAACCTTTGAACGATCGAGCGGCCAACAGCTCCATATCCTGCTACAATTACACTGTTGCGCTCCTTTTTATCGGGCGATACGGTTCTCCTTCGAAAATCAAGCAGTTCATCATGGGTGCCTATAACCAGTAGTATGGTATTTTCGGTTATCTTCTGTTCTCTTTCCGGAACCGGTTCAAAAACACCATCCACCCAGACCCCTATCAGGCTGGGCGGACGACTGTTTAACAGGCCGGAGCCGAAAAGTGTCTGACCCTCAATTTCACTTCCAGGTTCTACAAGCAGTTCCGCAATTTCCATCTCATTCCCGAGCTTTGTAATACTCTGCAGATCGTTCGAGATTGTAACCAGTGCCTTGTTTGCCAGGCTTGTACCCAACACATTTCTTGGAAGAATAACTTCCGTTGCACCGGCGTACCTGTGATACCGCTCGGTATTCTGGTTTTTTGCTATAGTAATAATCTGAATATCCGGATTCAGTTTTTTGGCCGTCAGCGCAATAATCGAATTTTTCTCATCATCCATATCAGCCACAATGGCCTGTGCGTATTCAACAGAAACGTTGTTCAGTACATTTTCCTGTGAGGGATCTCCCAACACGGCATTCACGCCTCTTTTGTGGAGTTTTATAACTATTTCGGGATCGGTTTCCACAAGTACAAAGGGTATCGATTTGGACGATAGTTCTTGTTTTAGAACGGCTGATTTCGTGGTTTGAGAACAGATGATAACGTGCCCCGAGAGTGATATTTCTGTGGGAGCTCCCCTCTCCAGAGCCTCACGGATTAAGGGCACAACAAAAAGAGGAACCGCAAAGAATACCATCACGACACCGGTCATATTCATTAGAAGAACAAAGGTATTCATTTCGGTGCTCTGCCAGGGAGAGTCTCCACCATACCCTGCGGTCGTAATTGACTCTACAACAACCTGTATCGATTGCAGGAAACTTTTATCCACGCCCTCAAATGTAGCCATCCCCCACTGATAAAAAGTAGCGTAAATTATAATTGTCCCAACTGAGACAATAGTCGCTTTAATGATTTTTTTCCACCAAAAATTATCCAGGTTAATCACGTAGGTATAGGCAATAATAAAAAGTATAGCGGCTACTATAATAAATAGGTACATAAGCGGCAGTTGAGTTCGCAATTAATTTCCTAAAATAACTGGGATCCTTTAAATAGTCAGATATTAATATAAGCCTTCATGACTCAAACGACATCTGATATCAGCAGCCGTAATTACATTTCGGGGAACAAATTTGTACATTTGTTTTTCGCTGCTATCACGAGATTATTAATTCATTCCATATCATGACAGATGATAACTCTTCCGGCGATCAGGAATTAGCACGTGATCTCGGTTTTCTTGAAGCATATACCATTGGCGTTGGAACAATGATCGGGGCCGGTATTTTCGTGCTACCCGGAATCGTTGCTAACAATGCCGGGCCGGCCGGGATGATTTCTTTTGTGATTGCCGGCGTTGTATCTCTGCTAACCGCACTCTCTCTTTCCGAACTGGCCACGGGTATGCCCAAAGCCGGCGGCAGCTACTACTACGTAAACCGGGCGATGGGAAGTTTTTTTGGATCTATCGTGGGCTGGAGCATGTGGGCCGGATTGATGTTTGCCACCGCTTTTTACATGCTCGGATTCGGTCAGTACCTCACCTACTTCTATGGAGAAATCCCGGTTGCATTAAGCGCCCTCATCATGGCAGCACTGCTGGTGATAATTAACTACAGGGGCGTAAAAGAGGTCGGGAATTTTCAAAATATCATCGTCATACTGCTGATTGGATTCATCCTGGTATTCGTGGTTTTCGGAATATTTAACATTGACTGGGCCGTATTCAGGCCCTTTAACCCTGAGGGATGGGGAGCCGTTGCAGCAACCAGTGCAACAGTTTACGTCACGTTTATTGGGTTTGAGGTGATCGCCACAAGCGCTGAAGAGATCAAGAACCCTGGCAGAAATCTCCCGCTGTCGATGATCGCGTCCGTTTTGACACCTATGATTTTTTACGTCCTCGTAATGCTGATTTCAACAGGTGTATTGCCGGTGGGTGAGCTTGCAGCTTCCTACATACCTGTGGCCGATGTAGCCGGTGAATATCTTGGTGTACTTGGGGCCCTGATGATGGTGATTGGTGCTGTGCTTGCTACAGTATCGAGCGCCAACGCATCCATTTTATCTGCCGCCCGCGTAAACTTTGCGATGGGACGGGATAAAATCCTTTCAAGCTGGCTCAACAGAATTCACGCAAACTACAGAACCCCTTTCCGGGCCATTCTGCTCACCGGGGCCGTTATTTTAGGGCTCATCGCTTTTGGCGTAGGCATCGAAACGCTTGCGGATGTGGCCAGCTTCTCCTTTTTAGTTACCTACGCTCTGGTACATATTGCCGTAATCGTGATGCGGCGGGCCGACCCGGAAGATTACAAACCGGATTTTAAGCTACCAGCTATTGCATATCCATTCATTCCTATTCTGGGCGTTATTTCCTGCCTTGTGATTGTTGCCCAAATGCGTCCGCTTGTTCTTATTATTGGCGGTAGTGTGATTGTCATTGGCATGCTCTGGTATGTTCTGTATGCGGCTAAACGCGCATTAAAACCAAGTCTTGTGGGTGATGCGATTGTTGCGCGTGAACAGATGAGAACTCCGGATGGCCGTTACAGAATAGTCATCCCGGTGGCGAATCCAAATACACAGCGTAACCTTATAGAACTCGGGGGTGCCATTGGCTCAAACAGAGGAGAGGCAGAAATTGTGGCGCTGAGTGTGCTTGAAGTACCACAACAGGTCTCCCTTGAACAGGGGATCAAGTTTGAAGATGAACGGGTGCAGCTTCAGCAAGAGCTCCTGAAAAATGCACGGTCTATTGCTGAAGAGGCAGGAATTGGTTTGAGAACACGCTCCATCGTGGGACGTAGTGTGGGATCCATTGTGCTGAATGTGTTAAAAGAAGAGCGCGCCCAACATCTCATCTTAGGCTGGAAAGGTAAGAAAAAGGGATATGAACATATTTTAGGTTCAAACATCGATAATATCGTTAATAACGCAATCTGCGAAATCACGCTGGTTAAACCTGGGGTTAATCCGATTAATGACATACTTGTTCTGGTAGGTACAGGTCCCAACTCCATTCTCGCCGTACAGCGCGCGATCGAAATATCTAATTCCATTGAGGGCTCATCTGTTACCTTACTCACCGTAAAATCTCCTGATTCCTCCGGGTATGATCCTCAATCCAAAGGTGATAACCTGATTCAGACCACGGTACGAACTCTTGGATTAAATCCGGATGATTTCAAATCAGAAGTCGTAGTTGCTGATGATGTCCGTTCTGCCCTGATGGAATCTATAAAAGGCTACGATACCGTTTGCATTGGCGCAACCCGCAGCACCTACGTTCGAAAAGCCCTGTTTGGTTCTATTCCTGAAGAAATTGGTGAAAACACTGATGGAACAGTGGTAATATCCCGGGGACGAGAATATAAACCCCGGACGGTTACGGAGGGAATCATTGAGCGCTTATCAAGGTAGCCTACTACAGGTTACGGGGATCATCAACGATATTCGAAAGTCAACTATCAGAAAACTATACTCTATCAGAGTTTTGCAACGGAATGATGAGTATCGGTATCCAGTTTATCTTGACACTGTTAATTGAATCTACTGTTCCAATGTCTGTGTAAATGTTCTACTTTGGAAACTTTACAGCAGACCTTAAGAACCTTCGTTCGACTCTTAAATTTATAAAATATCACAAAAAACAGTCCATAAAAGCGTCATCTCAAACTTTCCGCCGACTTTCGGATACTGTTCTTAACAAAGGCAGGAGATGCCAAGCGGGGCCGTGGCATGACGTGATTATTGATAAATTTACATAACGAACGCCTTATTATACTGTATTTACCACTTTTTTAATCGAACTCAGCTTAAGAGTAAATAATGTGGTTTCAAATTCCTTATCACTGGCGGCGAAAAATCCTTGGCCTGATTATCCGGATCAAAAGTCTGTTCCGCAAATTCTCGCTAAAGTTTCGCTTTTTACAGGATGATCTATATGAGTTTAACCGTAAAGCAAATCCCTGGCTGCACGCCATATCCATTCTTCTTAGTGTTGGCGTTTTCGTATCGTTACTG
The DNA here is from genome assembly GCA_041686215.1 of Balneolaceae bacterium. GTDB lineage: Bacteria > Bacteroidota > Rhodothermia > Balneolales > Balneolaceae > SW132. The sequence continues at coordinate 5,161 of JAWLEH010000111.1, forward strand.
CTCCCATTGCTTTTTGATGATTCCTCCAAATATTTTGTATTCGCCAGAAGTATAGATCAGATACTTCTAATTGGGTTTGGAAGTTACTTTTATATCAGGCTCACTCTTTCCACCAATCGTTCTGAATTCCTGCTCTCTCGCTGGCCGGAAGGCATTGCAGCAACCCTGGCGTTTTTGTTCGGAATCGATCTTATAACAACAGATGGAAATTACCTTATCAATCTGCTGGAATCATTCGGTTTATCAGGCGCCGACAGCACTCTGCTTATCATAATTCAGGTGTACCTTATCTTTTTGGTGGGTATAAAAATTATTCAGGCCATACCAAGGATTATTTCTACAAATACCAATCCGGCCAGGCTTGTTTTATCGAGCTTTCTGTCAGTCATTCTGGCGGGAATGCTGCTTCTGATGCTGCCTGCTGCTACTACAGACGGCGCCGGTTTAGATTTTGTGGATGCCCTGTTTATGGCCACCAGTGCAGTCTGTGTAACCGGGCTCATCGTTGTGGATACAGCTACCCATCTAACAATGTTCGGGCAGGGCGTTATTCTTGTACTGATTCAGCTTGGAGGGATTGGTGTGATTACCTTTGCGACGTTCCTGGCTATGTATTTATCCGGGGGAGTTACACTGGTTGAGCGGGATGTTCTGCGAGAAGTTATTGCTGGTGAAAAAGTGAACACCATCGCAAAAACGATGAAGCATATTGTAGTGCTCACCCTCTCTTTGGAGTTCATTGGATTTCTCGGGTACTATTTTAGCTGGGCGGAGGCTATTCCTGACTCCGGTGAACGGCTGTGGTTCTCGCTTTTTCATGCGGTTTCAGCTTTTTGTAATGCAGGATTTTCAGTCTATACGAACAGCCTGGCTGATCCCATAAATGCAACCAACCTGCCAATAAATATTACAACGATGCTGCTTATCATTTTTGGCGGTTTGGGATTTACCACCCTTTGGGAGACGCTGACCCGAATGACCGGAAAATCAACTCGTAAGCGATATACCATACACAGTATTATCGTTTTTCAAATGACCGCTTTTTTAATCGTTTCCGGCACCGTTTTAGTATTAGCTCTTGAATGGAACGGAGTTCTTAACGACTACACGTTTGGAGATAAACTGCTGTTGTCCCTTTTTCAAAGCATCACCTCAAGAACAGCAGGATTTAATACACTTGATACAGGCGCACTGAGTGCCGGAGTCACATTGATTGTTATTGTACTGATGAGCATTGGTGCATCTCCCTCATCTACGGCCGGCGGCCTCAAAACAACAACTATTTATGTGCTTTTTAAATCTGTGATAGCTAACGTAACCGGCTCACATACCGTAGAAATTTCTAAACGAACAGTCCCCAACAACGTTGTATTTCGTGCATTAACATCCGTGTTTCTTGCCACTGTTGTTTTGATCACCGGGTTGATTTTACTGACCATTTTCGAAGACTTTTCATTTATAGATATCTTGTTTGAACAGGTTTCCGCATTTATGACCGTTGGACTCTCACGAGGTATAACCGACAGCCTGAGTGATCCCGGAAAAGTTGTGATTATATGTTCCATGTTTGCGGGCAGGGTAGGTATGCTGACTGTTGCCGTTGCCTTTGCAAAAAAAGTATTCACGAAGAATTACAGATACCCTGAAGAAGCAGTGATGGTTGCTTGATTAAACCAATATCATGTCAAAGGGTAGCAGTCAATAAGTCATCAGATGAGTCAATTATGAATGATATTTTAATTCTTGAGTCCACTCCGAAAAGTCATACGTTCTGAAAATTAGTAGCTCAAGCTTAAATAATTTAGATTTATTTGTTTCAAACTCACTCCATCCATTGAGATGGGCAGGAGATATCGCTTCGCGTTCAAAAGATGAGCGGATCGAGGTCAGGCATGACGGAATGGATAACATTACAGCACTCCAAGGCTCTTTTTAGACAGCCTGCTAAACGGCATTTTATCAATGACACGACACTAACTCTAATTTTCAATAAACAAATCATGAATAACAGCTCTAATCCTCAAATTACTGTTATCGGTTTAGGTGCTTTTGGAATGGCCCTCGTTAAAACTCTTGCCAATGAAGGAGCAGATGTAATTGCCGTTGATAACAATATGGATCATCTCGATGAGATTAAAGAAATAACGAAGCACACCATCTGTTTTGATGCTACCAATAAAGATCAGCTAAAATCTCATGGAATTACGGATGTTGATATTGCAGTTATCGCTATTGGCGAAGATTTTGAATCTGTTGTATTAATTACTATGGAATTGATAAAAGCGGGTGTTGACAAAGTGTACGCGCGTGCGAACTCAACAACGCAGGAACAAATTCTTGAAAAAATCGGTGTCACAGAAATTATCCATCCTGAACGACAGGTGGCCGAACGGATGGGTGCCTCCCTGCATCGGCGGGGAATGATTGACTTACTGGAACTGGGAGACGGACTATCTGTTTTAGAAATTGATGCACCCGAATCGATGCACGGTTATACTTTGGATGAGCTAAATCTCCGAAAGCGGTATGGGGTCAATATTTTAACGATTAAAAGACCTCAAACAGATGAATCAACTGCCAAAAAAGATGAAAACTATCATTCAACTGGAATTCCCGATGGCAAAACAAAATTAAAATCCGGTGACAGACTCGTTTTAATGGGCCATAAGAAAGACTGCGAAAAAATGATGGAGTTGAATTAGGTAGAGTAGTAACCTGAGTTCGATTTAAAAAATGGCAAAAACAGTACAAAAAGCACGTTAGTAAAGTTGATTTATCTACAATTATGTCATGCCACGCATCCCTCACAGGGATCCCCTCGGGAAAGTGCGGGTACGTCCTATTTGAACTACTTAACGCGATATACGACTAATTTAAGAGTCGAACTCAGGTTAGTAATAATCGCATCTATTTCCAGCTTCACATCCAATCAATAATATGATATCTTAGGTAGATATTTTGAAATGAAGAAATTTAAGATTTGAAAATTCTTATTGCAGGTGCCGGTGAAGTAGGCTACGAACTTGGTAAAGTTCTGTCCGAAGAGCACCACGACGTAACGATTCTTGATCAGCGACAATCGTGCCTTCAGCGGGTTATTAAAAATCTTGATGTGCTAACTGTTGAAGGCAACGCCACATCCCCGCATTCTCTTGTTGAAGGCGGAGCAAATAGTGCTGACCTCATGATTGCGGTAACCAGTGTCGACGAGGTCAATATCATTGCCTCAATGATGGCTAAACGGTTAGGGGTGAACAAAGTTATTGCCAGAGTTCGTAACGATGAACTCTCACAGTCTGACTCTCCTCTTTCACCATCAGAACTTGGCATTGATGTTCTCATTCATCCTGAAGAAGCTGCAGCTTCTGAAATTCATCTGCTGGTAAAAAGAGCCTCTGCCAGCGACATTGTCTCTCTTGCCGATGACAGGCTCCAGCTGGTGGGCGTGAGAATTGAGCAGGGCTCTAAAGTAATAGACCAGCAGCTGCAAAACCTTGCCAATGAGTTTGAAGAACTTCAATCCCGGGTCGTTGCTATTTCCCGTCGCGGAGGAACTATTATACCGAAAGGAAGCAGTGTTTTAAAAGCGAACGATCACGCGTTTTTTGTTACGAAAACCGAACATCTGAAACGGCTTATGACCGTTACCGGTCACGATAATAAGACTCTCCGCAGAGTGATGATTGCCGGGGGAAGTGACGTAGGCCGTCTGCTGGCTAAGAAAATGTGCGAGGATAAACAAAAATGGCAAATCAAGCTCATCGAGCCGGATGAAGAGATGGCTACCAAAATAGCTAACGAAAACCGGGATGTGCTCGTACTGCACGGCAATCCAACCGATCCGAACCTTCTTGTGGTTGAGGGTGTCCAGGAGATGGACGCGTTCATATCTGTTACTGAAGATGAGGAATCCAACATTATTTCCTGCCTGATGGCCAAGCATCTCGAAGTCAAGAAAACCGTAGCCCTGGTCTCAAAAACACAATATGTTCCTCTCAGTCAAACGATTGGAATTGATGCAATCGTAAACGTGAAAGCGTCAGCATCCGACGAAATTCACCGGCAGATACGCCAGGGTATGATGCTTACCGTTAAGGCCCTTCAGGGCATAAAAGCTGAAATAATTGAGGTTGTAGCGGGCAAAAACTGTAAAATGCTAAATATCCCTGTCCGCGATCTATCACTGCCGGAGGGAGCTGTGCTTGGGGGAATTCTTCACGAAGATAATGTGGAAATTGCCGTGGGTGATTCAATAATTCGGAAAGGCGACCGGGTAATCATACTGGCTCTCCCACGCGCTATTGAAAAGGTAGATAAACTATTCTGATGATCGAGCAATTTGAACAAACCAGCCGGCGACCCCGAATCGATTTTCGCCTGATTTCCGGAATCCTGGGGGGACTGATTTTTTTCCTGGGCGTTTCCCTGCTGCTCCCTCTTTTGGTGGCTCTTTTCTATAACGAGCCTTCCTGGACTGCATTTTTGATCACCGCCGGCGGGTCCATGCTGCTGGGAGGCATACTATTTTTTGCATTTCGCCCTGAACAGGAACTCCGCATGCGTGAAGCCTTCCTGATTGTTACTCTCACCTGGTTTATAGGCTCATTGATCGGCGCCTTCCCTTTTACACTTTCGGGTACCCTTGAATTTTATACAGACGCCGTGTTCGAGGCAATGAGCGGCCTTACAACCACCGGGGCCACCATCCTTGGCGGTGCAACCAGCAGCGGCATCCAGAATCCAGATATTGAGGCGCTGGACAAAAGCCTGCTGTTCTGGAGATCGCTGAGCCACTGGCTGGGTGGAATGGGTATTATTGTGTTAACCCTCGCGCTGCTTCCGCTTCTGGGAATCGGTGGGATGGAGCTTTTCCAGGCTGAGTATTCCGGTTCCACTTCCGATAAACTGACCCCCAGAATCCAGGAAACCGCCCTGCTGCTCTGGACAGTATATATGAGTATGACGGGCGTACAGTTTTTACTGCTCTGGGCACACCCGTCGATGGACTGGTTCGACGCGATTAATCACGCCTTTTCCACGCTTGCCACGGGCGGATTCTCAACACTCGACAACTCTGTGGCGGGATTTGATTCGGTGTATATCGATGTGGTTATAACCATTTTCATGTTCCTTGCAGGCATCAACTTTGCATTGCATTACCGGCTCTTTACCGGGGATCCCAAAAGCTTTTTTTCGAACAGGGAAATCCGATTCTATACCCTCCTGACAGTATTGTTTATTGTAGGAATTTCGGGAGGCCTCTGGATAATCGACAACTATTCCATTGGCGATGCCCTTCGCTACGGAAGCTTCCAGGTTCTTGCCATCCTCACAACCACCGGCTTCGGCACGGACGATTATGCCTTGTGGCTCCCGTTCACCTCTTTTCTTTTGTTCATCCTCTTTTTTACGGGCGGATGTGCCGGCTCAACCGGGGGCGGGATAAAAATGATCCGCCTGATGATCCTCGCAAAAAATATCGGCCGGGAATTCAAACAAATTATTCATCCACAGGCTGTAATACCCGTTCGGGTAGGCAACCGTGTGATTGAGGCTTCGATTTTAAAAACTATCCTTGGTTTTTTTGTCGTCTATTTTCTTGTGTTTGCAGCAGGAGCAGTGGTTATGAGTTTCTATGGCTACGATTTTATGTCTTCCATGGGTGCCAGCATCGCCTCGCTCGGAAATATCGGTCCGGCCTGGGGAAATTTTGGTCCCACCGACAACTACGCCGGGGTCCCCTTCTTCGGGAAATGGGTGCTCCTGATTCTGATGATGATCGGCCGGCTTGAGCTCTTCACCGTGCTGGTCATTTTCACTCCGTGGTTCTGGAAGAATTAGGAGATTTCTGACTAACCCCCGTGAGGCTGTCCAAAAAGTAAACCAATAAACAATCCAGTTTAAATAATTTAGACATTTAATTCCTCTCTATTAAATAGAGAGGGATATAGGGTGATTCTGGAGGGTAAGCCTAAATTATTTAAGCGATGCTCGATGAATTTTACCTTTTTGGACAGCCTCTGACTCGTTGGTTTGACTAAGAGGTCTTCCAAAGACATTGCATGTCT
>JAWLEH010000112.1:0-1651 GCA_041686215.1 Balneolaceae bacterium
CCGTTTTGTGAACATCTGATTCTGTCAATGGCCAAACACTACAACATCGAACAATCCGGCAACGATTTTACGGTAAATGACTCCGTTTCTGATTCTGCATAAAACGCAACCGGTTTCAAACAGGCTGGCATTGCGGTCAGATTTATTACATCATCCGGCATTAGGTGAAAATTCCCATTTCCCTTATATTTAAAATTGTCTTCAATTGTATTAACAGAACAAACCGGATTTTCCATGGCAGGACACTCGAAATGGGCCAATATCAAACACAAAAAGGCCAAAGAAGACGCCAAGCGCGCAAAAGCATTTACAAAGCACATACGTGAAATAACGGTTGCCGCGCGTGTAGGAGGTGGCGATCCCGATGCCAATCCGCGTCTTTCACTTGCGATAGAGAATGCAAAGAAAGTTAATCTCCCGAAAGACAATATCGAACGGGCCATTAAAAAGGGAACCGGCGAACTGGATGACGGTTCGGGAAACTACGAAGATGTAACCTATGAGGGATACGGACCCGGCGGTATTGCCTATTTCATTGAGGCTACAAGTAACAACCTCAACCGAACTGTGGGCGAAATCCGGCATATATTCACCAAGTTTGGCGGTAATCTCGGCACCGACGGCTCTGTTGCCTATATGTTCGAACAAAAAGGGTCCATCAAAATTGAAAATTCCGACCTCGATGACGAGGAGCTGATGCTGACAGCAATTGAAGCCGGGGCTGAGGATGTAATCAACGAAGACGAGTATGTAGAGATAATCACTGCAAGGGAGGATCTTTTTGAAGTGAGCAACGCACTGGAAGAACAGGATATAGAGATTGAATCTGCCGAATTGATTCGTATCCCCGCTACAGAAGTCAAAGCTGATCCCGATACCGCCCGCTCAAACCTGAAGATGATGGATATGTTTGATGAAAATGATGATGTCTCTAACATTTTTTCGAATATGAAAATGGATGATGAGACGTTAGAACTCGCGGAAGAAGTATAACACACCGTTTCCACGCTACACAATTCATTCACTCATGAAACAAATATTTATTGCTCTTTTCGGTTTTTTCCTTATTGCAGCGTCCCTCAACGATGCCCGTAAAGCTAATGACGCCTATAAAAGCGGGGATTTCGAAACTGCAGTTGAACTCTACCGGCAGGCGATTGAATCCAATCCCGATGATGCCCGGCTTCATTTTAACCTTGGGAGTGCTCTCGCAAAGCTTGGCAGTGCCGAGGAAGCCGTTCAGTCATTTGAACGAGCAAAACAATTAATGGACGATCCCCGCAGGCAGTCCATGGCCGACTACAACGCCGGAACTGCACTATCAGAAGCGGAAATGTACGATGAAGCCCTGAACTTTTTCCGAAGCTCCCTCCGAAATAACCCGGAAGATGAGGACGCCAAACACAATTACGAGATGGCCATTCAAAAACAGCAGGAGCAAGAGCAGCAAGATCAAGACGATCAGGATCAGGATCAGGACCAGGATCAGGATGAGGACGATAACGACGAGAACGAACAGGATCAAAATCAGGATCAGGACAACAACCAGCAAGACCAGGACCAGGATCAAAACCAAGATCAAAACCAGGACCAGAGTGATCAGCAAAGCCAGGACAACCAACAGGATGGCTCACCCGAAGAACAGGATTCG
>JAWLEH010000112.1:1751-11177 GCA_041686215.1 Balneolaceae bacterium
GACCAGGACCAGGATCAAAACCAAGATCAAAACCAGGACCAGAGTGATCAGCAAAGCCAGGACAACCAACAGGATGGCTCACCCGAAGAACAGGATTCGGACGGAGAGCAGATGCCTCAGCCTGATCAAATAACACAAGAAGAAGCCGAAAATATTTTGAATGCTCTTGAACAGCTTGAAAGGGACATTCTTGAAAACAGGAAAAAAGAAGCCGAAGATCCATCCTCATCTAATGATAAAGACTGGTAATTTGACAGGTCGTCTACTGGGCTTTTTGTTTTTGTTGATGTGGGCTGTGCCGCTTACAGGATTTACACAAGCTCCTGTGCCGGAGGTAACACTTTCCGAAACGAAGATATTTACCGGCGAACAATTTACGCTCAGTATTGAGGTTGAAAGCTCAGGCACACACAGCATGCAAATCCCCAGCCTCCCTGATTTTGATGGCGCCCGGGTTCTTTCTGCTAACCCGTCGCGCAGTACCAGCATATCCATCGTAAACGGACGCACAACCCGAACCACCTCATACATTTTCACACTTATTGCAACAGAAAAAGGCTCGTACAGTGTACCGCCGATTAATGTTGAAATTGACGGTGAGGTACAACAAACTCGGCCCGTGTCATTTGAGGTTGTGGAAAAAGGCAACCTGTCTCAAAACGGCCCCAGAAATCCGGACATTTTTGTACAAGTGGAGCTGGACGAGAATGAACCGGTTACCGGTCAGCAGATAGTGGCAAGTGTTGTTCTCTACTTCAAACAGGGTATTGAGGTCACATCCTTCCAGCCATCTTTTGGCTGGACTACAGATGGATTCTGGAAAGAAGAACTTGAAAATATTTCGCAGCCCCGGGCCGAATCAACTATTTTGGATGGTGAACGGTATCGCAAAGCAACTCTTTTACGGTATGCACTTTTTCCCTCCAGAAGCGGAGATCTCACTCTTAGCGAATATGGCCTGAATGTCGGTATGCGCACACAACGTAACCGCAATGATCCCTTTGGCAGCTTCTTTGGGTCCGGGACCAACCAGCGGCGGGTAGAGCTGACGTCCGACCCCATGGAACTTACGATTCGTTCTCTACCGGAAAGAGAGCCGTCTGTGAGGCTGAACGCCGTTGGGGATATCAACGTGGAACGAACAGTTAATAAATCCAGAATAGAAGCAGGAGAAACCTTTGAACTTCAAACCACCGTTTCGGGTGAAGGCAATATTCCGCTGCTCAGGCGTCCCGAATACACCCTTCCCGAACAGGTTGAAACGTTTACTCCGCGCGAGACAAGCAATATCGAACGTGAAGGCCTTACCATTCGCGGTGAAAAGGTTTTCACCCAACAGCTTGTAACACGAACGCCCGGCAATATTTCCATACCTGAAGAACGTGTGGCTGTGTTTAATCCTGAAAGCCGGGGCTACAGTTACATTACACTCCCGGCCATAGACCTGGAAGTAATACCCTCTCCCACCGCTTCGGCAGACAACCGGCAGCCCGGCACCATTCTTCAACCGGTAACAGGCCTCGCTGTTTGGTATTCGGCTTCGGAACGGGACATTTTTAATCGTACCTGGTTTTGGGTGTTAATTACGCTGCCTGCAGTTGTGGTAATCGCCGGGTGGATAAGAAAACGATATATCGAACGGCTGATGACAGACACTACGTTCAGAAGATCCGAGTACGCTGAGCAAACTGCAGCTGAGCGAATGGAACAAGCTCGCACAAAGCTTCAGGAAGACGATGACACGAAAGAAATTTACAACCTGATTCACAAAAGCCTGTCCGGTTTTGTGAGTGATAAACTGGGGCTTCCGGAAGCCGGTGTCAGCGATGAGGTATTGCTGAAAAAGGTAAAGGAACAATCAGTAAACGGGCAAACTCTTCAGTCGGCCCGATATATTCTGGATAAATGTAACACCATCAGCTATGCACCATCGGGTGGCCGGGATGATATTGAAGCGGATATTGATAAAGCTGAAAAGCTGATTAAGGAACTCAAAAAGGCATTGTGAAACATCTGATTTTCTTTTTATTCACTTTACTATTGATTGTTCTGCCAGGATCGTCCATCGCTCAGCAAGCCCGGTTTGATGAAGCAACTGATCTGCTCGAAGAGCAACAGTTTATGGAGGCGATCCATCAGTACAAATCCATATCAGAGGATGGATACGTGTCCGGTGCTCTCTGGCTGAACATTGGGGTGGCATATGCGCAACTTGACAGCCTTGGAAAAGCAAAGTACTACCTGATGCGAGCCCGGGAATTCAATGAAACCAGGCAATCTGCAAGTCAGTCACTCGACCTGATCGAAAACAGGTTCAGCCGACGTTCAGCAGTATTGCCCATGCTACCGTGGGACCGGTTTTTCAACTGGATGGAGCAGATCATGGGAGTCAGCGGATTAATGATCACCGGGCTGATTCTTTTGAATGGCGCTGCGCTTTTACTACTCATATCATGGTTCAGACCCCGGTTTTCAAAAATCTTTAACAGGCTGGCAGCAGGTACGCTGGCTTTCTCTATATTCTTTGCGGGTATCTCAATTTACCTGAACCTTCAGGATGAATGGTACGACACCGGCGTGACCGTATCCGGCCAGGCACAGGTATTTAACCAGCCTGATGCTGAATCTGCTGTGGTTAGTACCGCTTACGAAGGCTACACGATGCGGGTACACAACAACCGGCAGGCTGACTCTGAAAAATGGGCGTACGTTCGTCTTGCCAATGGTTTATACGGCTGGATTGACCGTGAAGCCATCATGACGTTTTAAACGATACCCAGTCTAACAGGTGTTCCGTTTATTATTCGGGAATTTTTCACGGCACATGCTACTGTATTTCTTCCGCTTCTCTTGATATATCTTCGAGTGTTCGGCCTGCCGTTTCGACTACAAATCGTTTCACAAAGTAGAACGCCAGGAAACCAAAAAACGCGTAAATGCCATACGAAAAGCCTAATCCGATATTTGCCAGAAAAACGGGGAACGTCATTGTGATTGTGAAATTTGCCAGCCATTGAGCAAGCCCGCAGAAAGCCAGAGCTGACCCTCTGAACCGATTGGGAAACATTTCACCGAGCATGACCCACATGATCGGGCCCCAGGAAAATGCAAAGAACGCAATATATCCGTTAGCGGCAAGCAACGCATAAAGACCCATGTTACCATCAAGCTGTAGTGCTCCGCTTTCTGATAAACCTGCTGTTCCAAATATTAGCGCGAGGATTCCAAGCATGACACCCTGCCCCACAGCCCCAATCATCAGCAGCGGTTTCCGCCCAACTTTGTCAACCAAAAGTATGGCTACGAAGGTAAACAACACATTCACGGATCCGCTGATTACATTTTGTAAAAGGGCATTTTCCTCGGTAAAACCGGCTGCCTGCCAAAGCGTTGCACCGTAATAAAAGACAACATTTATGCCTGTGAATTGTTGAAGCACTGCAAGGCCCAGTCCAACCCACACTATGGGGTGGACTTTTCCCGTATAGGTGCTGATAATGTCTGATAATCTGGGCTTTTTATCTTCGTCCAGTGTAGAGCGAATATCTTCTATTTTTTCATCTACACCACTTGTACCGGCTACCTGGCCTATTACTTGTTTGGCCTCCCCCAGCCTGCCCGAGGCCACGAGATACCTGGGTGATTCAGGAATGAAAAACAAGCAGACCAGGAAGAGGCCTGATGGTAAAATTTCTACCCAAAACATCCACTGCCAGGCACTAAAACCTCCCCAAAAAGGATCAGATGCCCCGCCTGCCGCACCGGCAATCATATAATTACTAAGAAATGCGGCAAATAGTCCAACAACAATCATTAACTGCTGAAGGGTGGCAAGGCTTCCCCGGATTTTAGCAGGTGCAATTTCACTAATATATGCCGGGGCAAGAATACTTGCAGCTCCCACAGCAAGGCCACCCGTTATCCTGAAAAAAACGAACATAGCCGATCCGGTTGATATACCCGAACCCCATGCGCTGATGATAAATGTGGCGGCGGTTACAATCATCACCGGTTTCCGACCAAACTTGTCAGCCAGTGTTCCGGCAAAAAACGCACCCGCAGCACAACCCAACAGCATTGATGCCACATTGAAACCGGTTCCGGCCGCATCTGAATTAAACGCCTGCTGAAGAGCGTCTACGGTTCCGTTGATGACCCCGCTGTCGAACCCAAAAAGAAATCCGCCAAGGGCTGCAACAAGTGAATAAAAAAGTACTCGCCCGAAATTGCCTGTATCTTCACTATTTGTTTGATCCACGTGTACGTTTTTTTTTGTGATAAGTGCCGAATGATATTCACCAAAAATTACTGATATGTCAAACAGAACTTTTTGGATTCTGCGATCAACGGTGACATTTACCGGAAATTCATTTCCTGAGTCCACTCCGAAAAGTCAGATAAAGAACGGACCTTGATACCAAGCTTAAATAATTTAGACATTTAATCCCTCTCTATTAGTTAGAGAGGGAAATAGGGTGAGTCTGGAGATGTAAACTAAATTATTTAAGCGATGTTCGATGATTTTATCCGGTAAAATGTCCCCGAAAAGATAGTATCCACATCAATGATTTTGATGTTCGAATTCGTACCTTTGATTTCAGCGTTACGTCAAATATGAGTTTTCGGATAAACCATAAACTCCCGTATGAGCTCTCTTAAAAAAGGGGATTTGACCCATTTGATATAACCGCTTATTAACTCCCTGGATGGCTGACACGTTACTTTGGCACTGACATCACACTGGAAACCAAACAGTACTCTTAAACCTTTTACCACTCTCACTTGAAGTCGACCAATCGAAAACTTATTTCTATTTTGATAGCCACAATTGCTGCCGGGATACCTGTTTCCACTGCCCCGTCTCGTCAGCTCGACTTTACCGATCCGCTATTTCTGGCTACCTGGATATTATTGGGAGTTGTTGGTTCATTTGGTACCTACCTCTATTTTAACCTGCACAAACGAGATATCATCGGGACATTTGTTGTCGGGTACATGGTTGCGGTGATTCTTCGTTTTGTAATTGAAGTAATCGTAATCAACTATACACATAGTAATCTAAGTATTTCCCTTCTGCTGGCTATGATGGTGGGAGCTTTTTCCGGTTGGTTTGGATCATTTCTATGGGATATCATGAAAAAGAGCCGCAAAAAGTTTTAGGTACTGTTCACACCTGATTTTTTTAATAAAAAGTGGTATTCCAGAAAATCGCTTGTGTAATACCTCATTTGGCTTACACAGTGCCATACAGCATCGATTAAACATCTTATCGAAAGCTTTTCATTTCTTCCCGTCTGCACGCTGCTTGTCCGGGCTGACTGGTTAGCGACACACACCAGCCTACAGATGGATATTTCCCCAAAAGTATGCCCGCAGCGGAAAACCATCTTATCAAACAAACACTCCTATTAACAATTTGCTTGTTTGTAAGACATACCCGGAATCTCTTTTCAATCTGTGCGGGCAACAATTCCCCCGCCGAACACATATGCAACTTACGGTTTCTATAGCGCTTCAGTCAACATTTTACAGCTTCCACGTAGGGAATACTCCTACAACATCATCAGAGACACCCCGATACGGCAGAAGTAAAATTATTGAGAAATTAATAACAGACAGTAATAGTAACTGCCACTAAACCACAAAGCCATGGAATCTGTATTAACACAAGCCAAAGATCAAAGAAAATCACCATTTTCCGCAGAAGAGCTTCAGACTTTCAGAAATCTGATTGAGAAAAAGATTGAGGATGCTGTAGAAGAGATCGATTATCTCTCAAACAGCATTAAAGAGATGAGAGAAAACAGCGCTGCAGATTTTTCATCAATTCAGCACCATTTTGCAGATATCAGTTCAAGTGATGCAGCCATTCACGTAAACCTGAGACTGCTTGAACGAACAGAAAAGTTTGTCAAGCAATTGAGGCGCGCACTACACAGAATTGACAAGGGAACCTACGGTATATGCAAAGTAACAGGAAAACCCATCTCTAAGGAGCGCCTGTTGGCCGCACCTCATACACAGCACAGCATTGAAGCGAAATTGATGCGCACTCAAAGTTTAAATTAACCATGGCTATGAATCAATCAAATAAAAGCGGGTCATTGGGGGCGCCCGGAAAACAAAACCCTGAAGATGCCATAAACAGCGGTTCGCGCCAGGAGTTAAAAAAACTGGCCCTGGACCTGTCGAATGGTGAGTTCAAACCCGAAAGCGAACAGCGTAAAAAAATTATGCAGATGCTTGTCCGGCGATTGGCATTGATTGAACAGAGATCCTGACAGGATAAGCAGATCTTAACTGCAGAGTACAAATTTAGTGGTTACTGATAGCTAACTTTCTCAGCTTGACAGGCTGGGGGAGTTATTTTTTTTCCGGACAACCTGTGTTCGATTAATTAAACTTTTAAGGTGAAATGATTCATTTCAAAGCCCCCTCTCTGTCAAGTCCCGCCAGGGCGCGATAGCCCCAACTGGATCCCTATGGAAAAGGGGACTGGGGGTGAGTCAGAAAGACTGGTTGCACTGGAAAACTCAGAATCCATAATTTATGTAGGTACGTTTTCATTGGAATTCAATTTTCTCACAGCTTCTCAAAGGGCGCATTTCTTCCAATGATTTCCACCCAGCCTTTTGTCCGTTTTCCGCCACCCTTCCAGAAATGAATCCATCAGACGGTAAAACCGAGGGGTGTGGCCGCGTTCCAGCAGGTGTGTCATTTCATGAACCACAATATATTCGAGAAACTCAGGTTCTTTTTTTACAAGGTTCAGGCTGATCCAGATTCTTCCGGCCTTCGTGTTGCAGGTACCCCACCGGGTCCTCATTTTCTTCACGTTCCACTCCTTTACGGTTACATCCATAACCGGCTCCCACTTTTTGATGAGTGCGGGAATGGGCCGTTTTAGCTCCCGGCGGTACCATTCACGCATCACGCGTTCCCGTATATCCTGATTGCTCTCCGGTTTCACCTGCAGCTCAACAGTTTGATGATTTACCCTGACAACACGGTAATGGTCAGCATCATCAACTACCCGTAGTGTAAACGGCTCCCCCCAGAGATAGTGTGTGCTGCCATCACTATATGTTTCTGAGAGTCTGCGGTTTTCCACATTTGGATTCGTAAAATGTTTTCTGATCCATCCCGCTTTCGATTCGGCAAACTCTACAATTTCCTTATGTTTGATATGAAGCGGACTTGATATTCGAACGCTTTTCCGTGATGGGTAGGCCACCATACGCAGGTGCTTTACGTTCTTCCGGGTCACTTCAATGGGTATATTATCAACTTTTATTGTGTAAGTACGTTGT
Organism: Balneolaceae bacterium; assembly: GCA_041686215.1. Lineage (GTDB taxonomy): Bacteria > Bacteroidota > Rhodothermia > Balneolales > Balneolaceae > SW132. Next base: position 9,062 of record JAWLEH010000112.1, read on the forward strand.
TGCGGCATTTGTCGGTTTTATTTCACTAAATTATCACAGACCTACAGTACGAAATCCCGGTGACTATTTCATGCCGGAACGCACGGCCAAATCAATTTGCTTGAGTTCTCTAACTCTCTAAAGTTATATATACCATGTCAATAACCGGCACAAAACTTATTACGGATTTTTCAAATCTGGCAGCGCAGCAATGGGTCATTACCAATGATGGTGTGATGGGTGGGAAATCATCCAGCCAGTTTCAGATCAACAAAGACGGAAACGGCGTCTTCCTTGGCACCGTCTCACTTGAGAATAACGGAGGATTTGCATCCGTGAAAAATCATGAATCCCTAAACCTGTCGGGCGTACAGACGGTTCAGCTAAAGGTTTTTGGCGATGGAAGACGATACAGTTTTCGTCTGCAAACCGGAGATAAAGCTGGTGTACATCCCTGGTCTTACGAACTGCGGTTTAAAACAGAGTCCGATAAGTGGATCGATGTTTACCTCCCGATTGACGAATTCACCCCTACCTATCGCGGCAGAACGCCGGACGATGTACCGCAGCTTGATCCATCCGCAATCAGACGCTACGGATTTTTGATCAGTGACAAGCAGGAAGGAGATTTCCGACTGGAGATTGATAAGGTTGTGGCGATATAGCTACCATCACCGGATTACTGTTCTTCCCAATGACGAGTGAATCTATCCTGGGTAGTTGGTGGCTGTCCAAAAAGGTAAAATTCATCGAACACCGCTTAAATAATTTAGGCTCACCCATACCCGTATCTATTTAATAGAGAGGGATTTTAATAGAGAGGGATTAAATGTCTAAATTATTTAAGCTGATTTGTATATTGATTTACTTTTTGGGCAGCCTCCCGGGGTGGAAGCCCTAAGGTTTTTTAAGCTCGAATAAAGCTCAAAATCTGGTATTCAAAAAAGACAATCGAAAGTCGGGGGTATATGTTTCATTAAAAATAATCGTACCTTTACGATTGATAAACTTCCACCTATTTCTGACTTATGACTGAAATTATATCCGTTCAACTCGATGATCCTTCCATCAAACGGTCGGCGGCAATTGCCAAAGCGCTGGGGCATCCTGCACGTATAGCAATCCTGAAACTCCTCGGGCAGCGAACAACCTGCTTCTGCGGAGATATCACTGAGGTGCTGCCGCTGGCCCAATCCACGGTATCTCAACATTTGAAGGCGCTGAAATCTGCCGGGCTCATAACCGGGGAAGTTGAAGGAGTGCGAACCTGCTACTGCCTGAACCCTGATGGTATCAAGGAACTTGAATCTACCCTTTCTGAGCTTTCCAGCGAACTGATTCAAACGTGCTGCTGAATAAATCAGTGTTGAGTTTTCAGTTCACCAAAACTCATCATTCAATATTTTTTTTAAAGAACCCAATTGAAATTAGTATGTACAAAAAGCTGGAAACCACTATTCAAGAACTGAAACAGGGATTTGATAAAATTCCATCTGACCGAAAAGAACGACTGAGTAAGGTTGCTGATTTCATTAAAAAAGAGCTGGGTGAAAAAGGAAACGTTAAACTGAATTTCATTTGCACGCACAATAGCCGGCGGAGTCACCTTGCGCAGATTTGGACGCAGACCGCAGCAGTCCGTTTCAATATTGACGGTGTGAAGACCTACTCAGGCGGTACAGAAGCCACAGCATTTAACCCTCGTGCCGTCGCGGCTGTTGAACAAGCCGGGTTTAAGGTCAAAAATCCAGGGGGAGAAAATCCAAAATATCAAATCCGGTTTGATGATGAGAGCGAACCGATGACCTGTTTTTCCAAGACGTTTGATGCCCCTGCAAATCCCTCAAAAGATTTCGCGGCCATCATGACCTGCTCTGATGCAGATGAAAACTGCCCGTTTGTTCCCGGAACAAAATTTCGGGCTTCCATTACCTATCGTGATCCCAAGGAGTCCGACGGCACGGATCAGGAAAAAGAGGTTTATGATGAGCGATGCCGGCAAATCGGTACTGAGATGTTTTATATGATGAGCCTTGTTTGAGATAGGCTCTATGTTAATTCGTGTGGGTAAGGGGATGCATTTTTATTAGGAGTATCTGTAAAGGTTATTTTCTTGACAATAATTTCTCAAGATTTT
>JAWLEH010000113.1:0-11157 GCA_041686215.1 Balneolaceae bacterium
ATACTTTTTCTCCCTCATTACCGCAAACGGAGGGCAAATGAATGTCTGATAATATCCGGGGAGCACTTAGAGTCTGTCCGATAAGAAAGTATTATCGGACTTAAGTTTGGGTATGAGAATGGATTAAAAAACAGATCCGCAATGTCTTCCCGAATGCACGGAACGGATCTTTTGGTGCGCCCGGAATACCCCTCGCCACGCGATATGCATGTATCCCCCCTCAGTCGGTGAACTTATACCACAACAGACATGGCATTTCCGAAGATTTTGAAGTGGTGTTTATAGACTTGCTCGAAACAGACTACAAATTATTCGTGGTTATGAGGCCGAGAAATACCCTCTTAATCCCATCCCCAAAATTCACAAATCACCTAATTTTCTAACTCTAAAACAACCAAGAACACCCCTCGCCACGCGATACACGTGGATCTCCCCTCAATCGGTGAACTTATACCACAACAGACATGGCATTTCTGAAGATTTTGAAGTGGTGTTTATAGACTTGCTATAAACAGACTACAAATTATTCATGGTTCTGAGGCCGAGAAATACCATGTCAGCACCGTCCCCCCAATAACAAATAACCAAATACACCAATCAACTAAATCACATATTTCTCCGATACTGCCCACCCACTTCATAAAGCGCATGAGAAATCTGACCCAGCGAGGCCACTTTCACGGTTTCCATTAACTCTTCGAAGAGGTTGCCGTCTTCGCGGGCTGTTTTTTTGAGACGTTTGAGGGCTTCGCCGGATTTGTCGGCGTTTATTTTCTGGAATCGCTCAAGGTTGTCGATCTGCTGTTTTTTCTCTTCTTCAGTGGAGCGGATCAGCTCAATCTCTTTGTCGTCTTCTTCTGATTTTTTGTCGTTCAGGAATGTGTTTACGCCAATGATTGGCAGTTCACCGCTGTGTTTCTTGGATTCGTAGTGCAGGCTCTCCTCCTGGATCTTGCCGCGCTGGTACATGCTCTCCATTGCACCCAGTACACCACCTCGATCGGTCAGGCGGTCGAATTCGGCCAGGATGGCTTCCTCCACCAGGTCAGTCAGATCTTCGATGATGAACGAGCCCTGCAGAGGGTTCTCGTTTTTGGTCATCCCCATCTCCTTGTTGATGATCATCTGGATGGCCAGTGCACGGCGGACCGACTCTTCCGTCGGTGTGGTGATCGCCTCGTCGTAAGCGTTGGTATGCAGTGAATTACAGTTGTCGTAGACCGCCATCAGCGCCTGAAGTGTAGTACGAATATCGTTGAATTGAATCTCTTGCGCATGCAGCGAACGCCCGCTGGTTTGAATATGGTATTTCAGCTTTTGTGATCGTTCGTTAGCGCTGTATTTATGCTTCATGGCGATGGCCCAGATGCGCCGCGCCACCCGGCCGATCACCGCGTATTCGGGATCGAGACCGTTGCTGAAGAAAAATGAGAGGTTGTGGGCAAAATCGTCAATATCAAGTCCGCGTGAGAGGTAGTATTCAACATAGGTAAACCCGTTAGACAGCGTAAAGGCCGCCTGAGTGATCGGGTTGGCGCCCGCCTCGGCAATATGGTATCCGGAGATCGACACCGAGTAGTAGTTTCGGACCCCGTTCTCTGTAAAGTAGCTCTGCACATCGCCCATCATCTTCAATGCAAATTCGGTGGAGAAGATGCAGGTGTTCTGCGCCTGGTCCTCTTTCAGAATATCAGCCTGAACCGTACCGCGCACGACTTTCATCGCATCGGATTTAATTTTCTCATACGTTTCACTTTCCACAAGCTGGTCTCCGCTGATGCCGAGCGTGCCAAGCCCAAAACCATCACTGTTGGCCGGCAGGTCAAGGCCGTATTCCGGCTGCGGCAGGTTCTTCTGTTCAAAAATCTCGTTAATTTTCGTTTTCGCTTCGTCCCACTTGCCGGTCTCCTTCAGGTGACGCTCTACCTCCTGGTCGATCGCCGTATTCATGAACATCGCCAGGATCATCGGCGCGGGCCCGTTTATCGTCATCGATACGGATGTGGTTGGCGAGGTCAGTTCAAAACCGGAGTAGAGCTTTTTCATGTCGTCGAGCGTACAGATGCTTACGCCTGAGTTGCCAATCTTTCCGTAGATATCGGGACGATGGTCTGGATCTTCACCGTAAAGTGTTACCGAGTCGAATGCTGTGGAAAGACGCGCAGCCGGTAACCCTTCGCTAACATAGTGAAACCGTTTATTGGTCCGCTCGGGTGTACCCTCTCCAGCAAACATTCTGGTAGGATCCTCCCCTTCGCGTTTAAACGGAAACACACCGGCCGTAAACGGAAAGTAGCCAGGCAGGTTTTCCTTGAGGGCAAAGCGCAGTTTGTCGCCGCTGTTTTTGGTTTTGGGAAGCGAAATACGCGGGATTTTGGTGCCGCTGAGAGATTTGCGAAACAAATCATTCTGAAACACTCTGTCACGGATTTTTACCTCAAACTGATCCTGCTGATACCGCTCATACAGCTCATCCCAGCCATTCAGAATTCCTTTTGGCAGCGGATCGAGCCGCTCCAGCCAGTGCTCTTTCATCTCGGAAAGCTTCTCGCCAATCACCGGTTTCTCATCGGGATTCCAGTTCTCAAGCTGCTGCAGCGTTCCCTCTACCTGGTCGAGCTTTGAGGCGACTTCCACCTGCTGTTTCGCCCATTCGTGGTAGTTCTCAATCGTTTCGGTAATCTCAGAAAGGTAGCGCTGACGCTTGCCAGGAATAATCGCCTGCGTATGCAGATCTTCAGCCGGCTCCGGGTTTTGATAGAGTTTCGTCTCCCAGCCCATCAAGTAGTGATCGTTGATTTGATCCACCAGCGCTTTAAACAGCCGATGTACACCTTCATCGTTAAACTGCGCAGCGATGGTTGGGTATACCGGCATCTTTTTCGGGTCGATATGCCAGTCGCCCCGGTTTCGCTGCATCTGTTTGCGGATATCGCGGAGGGCGTCGAGTGCCCCCTTCTTCTCAAATTTGTTCAGAACCACAATCTCGGCCAAATCCAGCATATTGATCTTCTCGAGCTGCGTGGCCGCGCCGTATTCATGGGTCATCACATACACCGGAATGTCGGTGATTTCGGTGATTTCCGTCCCGCTCTGCCCGATTCCGCTGGTCTCAACGATGATCAGATCGAACCCGGCAGCCTTATAGACCGCAATCGCTCCTTTTATCGCCTCACTGATCGATTTGTTGGACGCCCGCGTTGCCATACTCCGCATGTACACACGTTCCGTATCAATGCTGTTCATCCGGATGCGATCACCCAGCAGCGCGCCGCCGGTTCGCACTTTCGACGGATCAATAGAGATCACGCCGATGGTCAAATCTTCAAATTCTGTTATAAAGCGACGGATCAGTTCATCGGTCAGCGAGCTCTTCCCCGCCCCGCCCGTTCCGGTGATACCGATCAGAGGAATGGAGTCCATTTTAGTATCGTCGAGCAGTGTATTGTCACCCGATCTCAACAGATCATTTTCATAGGTAAGGACATCTTTATTGCCGTTTTCCAGTGCAGAAATCGACCGTGCAATTTCAATATGATTCTTCTCTGATATTTTTGACGTGACGGCTTTACGGATTTCATTTGTATCAAAATCGCACTCCTCCATCATAAAGTTGATCATCCCCTGGAGTCCCATTTTACTACCGTCCTCAACGGAAAAGATCCGCTCCACGCCATAATCGTGCAGCTCTTCAATCTCTCTCGGAACAATCACGCCGCCGCCGCCGCCAAAAATCTTGATGTGCTCGCCTCCGTACTCTTTCAGCAGGTCTACCATGTATTTGAAATACTCCACGTGTCCGCCCTGGTAGGAACTGATCGCGATTCCCTGGGCATCCTCCTGGATGGCGCACCGAACAATCTCATTCACGGATCGGTTGTGACCAAGATGAATCACCTCTGCGCCCGTGGCCTGCAGAATACGCCGCATGATATTGATGCTGGCATCGTGCCCATCGAAAAGGCTGGCGGCCGTTACAAATCGTACACTGTGTGTCGGCTGATATTTCTGTTGCGGAACCTGTCCGTTGGTTTTTACGTGTGTCGTTTTTTTGTCCTTTGTAGCTGCGTCAGACATAATAAATATAGCTTATTGGATACTTTGGAAGCGATTACACAATATACGGAATATTAGGGCAAGACGTAATGGGTTTAAGTCTTGAGACATGAGTATTGAGTCGTGAGTTCTCAAGTCTCAGGACTCAATACTTACGAGTCAGGGGCTCACGACTCACGACTCCTTATTTTCAAGGTAACTTATCGTACGCTGTGGAAATGGAATAACGATGCCTTCACTATCAAAGCGTTTTTTGATGCTTTCAAGCAGGTCACACTGCATCACAAATGCATCAGGTGGATTCGCCGCCCATGCCCAACCTCTCAGGCTTACCGATGATTCGCCAAGCAAAATCACGCGTACTGTCACTCTTGGCACATTGTTTTCCAGGTCTTCAGTCGTTCTGACATCAATATTATTTGGATGATCTTCAATCTCTTCCGCCATAACGGCTTTTGCCTTATCGATATCCGAGCTATAGCTGATGCCCACATCAATAAACCTGCAGAGTTTGTCATCAGTAAAGTTGGAATTCACCAAAACCTCGTTACTGATAATGGCATTCGGAATAATGATCCGCTGGTTTTCAAAATTACGGATAATGGTATGGCGCAGGTTAATATCTTCCACAATGCCTGTTAGCGTATCACGAACCGTTATCCTGTCATCGATACGATACGGTTTAAAAATCACGATAAATGCGCCACTCACAATGTTACTTAACGCCTGCTGGGCGGCAAAACCCACTACAACAGCCAGTATCCCCGCACTGGCCAGCATCGACTGTGCCACATGCTTCAGGGTTGGGATGTTCCAGATTGCAAACCCAATACCTGTCAGATAGATTACCGCCACCAGTGCGTAGTAGATGAATCGGTAGTTGGTGGGATCATCAATATCAAGCCTCTTTCGATTCTCTTCAAATTTTCTGAAGGCCCGCTTTAGGATGAACTGAGCGAGAACGGTTAAGATTAATATCCCAACCACGGTTGTGATCAGTGAAGCTTCATTATATAATGTAGATAGAAAATCGAGCATAGTGGTCTTAACTAATTTTCCTGGTTTAGATCTATTTCCAAATCATCGGGTGAAAGAGGCTCCATTTCAGCAGATTCACCGGAAAACTCAACCTCCAGTTCCGAGGTAAATCCCTCGCGCACAGGAATTCCGCTGCGTACAAAATAGGGATCGGGTGCCCTGAACGGATCAACCGTGCCCGGATTCCATGGCTCTCCGGCATCCTCTGTACGATATAGTTTAGCTGTATACTCCACAGGGGGAAGCCTGTCAATTTCAACAGAACCGGTAAAAACCGTATCGATTTCCACTTTTCGGTCCTCATCAAAAAGCCTCAGCCTTGTGGTGGTTGACGTATCTCCGTCGGCAGGTAAAAACTCGATGCCGCCCAGTTGATTGCGCCTCCAGATATCCGGTTCGAGAGTTCGCCGCTCTTCAAAGTCGGGATCCCAAACATCAAACCGATATCGGGTGCCGTTATCCCACTCTCCGTCCGGCGATATGACAAGACGGTTTCTTATAGTATCAACAAATTCGTATTCATCTACCCGCTGATCTCCTTCAAATACAAGTAGAGAATCGGTTACAGCCTCATCATCAATAAATTTTGAGTAGATGATTTCAAATGATTCATCGGGAAAAAGTCCAGAATCCGCATTGCTCGTAATGATTCGAAGCAGGGTTGTATCCGGTTCAGCCGATCCCTGAAAAGGGTCAACATCCACACGTAAGGTGTTCTCCGACCGGTCTGCAAACCCTTCAGTCTCAACTCGATATTCCATCTCCTCAGTAAGTGGATCTTCCACCTGTGCAAGCAAAATATTAGGGTCTGACACATCTTTGTACAGCGGATACCCGGTTGTGTATGCTTCTCCCAGCGAGTCCCTGATCGAAAATATTGCACCATCTTCCCAAAAAACCTCCTCTGAAATTCGCATCCGTAAACGCTCTTCGGACAGCAGACCCACACCCTCAAGCCGCGGGGAGAGAGTATCCGGCCGCTGGATGTAGATTGTCCCGATATTAACCTCCTCTCCCTGTTCCACTTCAATTCGTTCGGAGTGAAATGGTTGTGCCTGTTCGCGGTCCGGGTTCCAGCTACGGTCGCGGTTCAAATCATCCACCCAGATAGCGCTGTATGTTCCCTCCCGGAGGTATGAAAAGGAAATTTCACCGGATGTATCGGATTGTGCTACATAGTTTGCGCCTTCGGTATAATCCACCGGTTCCCGGAATAGAAAAACCCGCTCACCCGATTCCACAGTTTCTTTGTCAGCATCCCGAAGCCGTGCGGTTATTTCTCCCGTATCAATCACAGGTCCGGTTGAAAATGCCATATCAAATGAAGAGCCCATTTCATTGTTTCGTGTATCCGAAATCTCAGCCCCAAGTTTTACAAGGATGGTTGTGTTCTCCGGCAATTCGTCCTGAAATTCAACAATAGCTGTTTTCCTGCGGAAATTAACCTCATACCGAATACCAATATTTGGTTCGATTGTTACATTCTGGCGAACGGATGCCCTGTCTGGGAATTTCGAAAATTCAAACCGAACTTCATCATCCGAAAAATTGATGGTCCCCACATCTGGAGTTGTTCCGATAATTTGCGGGGGCTCACGGTCGGGGGGGCCGCCTGTGGGAGCAACGGGCGTTGCACAACTGTTCATCAGTAAACAGATCAGTAAAGAAGTGTACAGTAAAGGTTGTTTTGGCATCAAATCTGGTAGTGGAGTATACATATGGCAGGGAATATACAGAACATTTAAGCTTATTCTGAACCAGCAGATAATCAGGCGGTTTTCCTTACTTTTCCCATATTTATAACCTCCATATTACGAACGCTGGCATCTTTTATTTCAAACCGAACAGCGGTTCTATAGACGTGAAAGCCATGTTTACCCGCCGCACCCGGGTTGACAAAGAGCATTTTTCCAAGTGCCTGATCGCGGCCGATTTTCAGGATGTGCGAATGGCCGCAAATAAACATATCCGGCGGATTTTTCCGGATCTCTTCCTTGATGGGCAAACAGTATCGCCCCGGAATTCCCCCGATATGCGTCATCCACACACTCACTCCCTCGCAGGTGAAGCGCTGATGAAGTGGGAACTCTTTTCGGATATCTTCACCATCTATATTACCATACACGCCTGTAACCGGTGCAATCTCTTCAAGCGACCGGGCAATTTTAATTGTTCCAAAATCCCCTGCGTGCCAGATTTGATCACATTCACTAAAATACTCCGAGAAATCGGGATCCAAATAGTTATGAGTATCCGATAATAGCCCTATCTTCATATGGTAGACACCTAATATATTTTTTCGGATTATATGAAACCGTAAGAACGGGTGCAATCAATTTTACGCATATTTAATCTGCAATTTCTACTTCGTTCATGCAGCACTCTTTCAGTATTATTATCGTAACATGGAACGGGCTCAGGCATTTAAAAAGATTTCTGCCCTCTGTACTTAAAACGGACTACCCCGATTTCGAAATCATCATTGCAGACAATGCATCTTCCGACGGCACAGCGGAGTGGATTAAAGAACAAGCCCCGGGCTGTAAAGTAGTCACTTTTGATGCTAATTACGGGTACTGCGGCGGCAATAACCGGGCGGCGGCATACGCTACCGGTGAGATTCTTCTGTTCCTGAACAACGATGTTCGGGTGGACCCAAACTGGCTGTCTCCCATCAATGGAACCTTCAGCGATAAAGATGTAGCGGCTGTACAACCAAAATTACGGTCGCACCGGCAACCGGATTTATTTGAATATGCCGGAGCTGCCGGCGGGTATATCGACTGGCTGGGCTACCCTTTCTGTAAAGGCAGGCTGTTTGATAGTGTTGAACAGGATACCGGTCAGTATGATACTCCCTCACCAATCCTCTGGGCAAGCGGGGCAGCGTTAGCCGTTCGAAAAGATCTCTTCATTACTCTTGGCGGGTTTGATGAGAATTTCGAATTTCATATGGAGGAAATCGATCTGTGCTGGCGAATCTGGAAAAGCGGGGCCGGGGTATTCAGTCAGCCAGAAAGTGTGGTATACCATCTTGGCGGGGGATCAATGCCGATGGATTCTCCGCGAAAAGTATACTACAATTTCCGTAACAGTTTGATGATGCTCACCAAAAACCTCGACCGGTTTGTGTTCCCAAAACTATTTCTTCGTCTTCTGTTAGATGGCGTTGCAGGTGTACGTGCATTAGTGCAGCTAAAACCACTTGAAACGCTGTCTATCATCAAAGCACATTTTGGATTCTACAGGAAACTTCCGGCGGTACTGAACCAGCGAAGGTCTTTCCGAAAAACTCAAGCTGGCGGCGCACCTGTCTACCAAAAACTTATCATCTGGCAATACTACATGAATGGTGTTAAGCGATACTCTGATCTGCCGGATGTCCACAAAAAACCTTAATACCTGAGTTCTACTATAAACCAGAGTAAAAAGCAATGAGGCTATCCAAAAAGTGAATTATTACTCGAACTCAGGTTTTAGGGGGTCTGTTTCCAGAGACATCTCAAAACCGAGTGATTCCCGTAGTTTACACGCGATCAATTATGTGGCTGATGGAATGCAGGAGCCTTTAGAAACTGTTACACCGTCGAAACACGATTATTAAGAACTACGGGTACAAATGGCTACTAAAACAACATTTGATCTAATCATCGCGGGTGCCGGCGCTTCAGGGCTGAGTCTTGTACGGAATATACTCGCGTCTGAAAAGCTGAACGATCTCTCGATACTTCTTCTGGATCTAAGCCTCACCCCAACAAATGATAAGACGTGGTGTTTTTGGGATGATTCCAATCTAACTGAAAATCATTTGATACACCGAAGCTGGAAAACCCTTGAAGTACGCGCTTACGGCGATCTTTATACAGAAGATCTTCAGGCTTATCGCTATCACTGCCTGCGAAGTGTTGACTATACCGCGGCTATACTTGAAATGGCCGAAAAATCATCCCGGGTAACCCTGCTTGAAGCATCAATCAAGGATTTCACACACTATAAAGGTTCGGCCACGGTTCATACAGATAAAGGTGATTTTACCGCCCCCTGGATTTTTCAAAGCGCATTAAAGCCCCCCGGCTTTGAAAATCTTTGGGTTGATGTAAGCCTGAAGCAGCATTTTCTTGGGGCAGAACTAAAAGCTGACAAACCGGTTTTTGATACCAAAACGGTGGTACTCATGGACTTTGATACCTCACAAAAACATGGTGTTACCTTTTTCTACATTCTTCCGTATTCGGAGACGGAAGCACTGGTGGAGTACACCTTTTTTACCGAACAACTTCTTTCGCATGATGAGTACATGAAAGGGATAGGATCTTATATGCTGTCCCGTTATGGTCTCAGTAGCGGGCAATACTCTGTCACGCGGACAGAAACCGGTTCAATCCCAATGGAAGACAGGCGATATCCAGCCTGGTACAACCCGCGGGTGATGAACATTGGTACAACCGGCGGTCTCACTAAACCTTCAACAGGGTATACATTTACACGAATTCAGCAACACAGCAAAGCCATTACAGAAGCGTTATCTAAAGGAAACGCCCCGCCTGTGTCAAATGCTTCCGCCTACAGGTTCCGGGTATACGACATGATGCTTCTCTATCTGCTTAAGACAGAGCCCGCAACCTGCAAAACCATTTTTCACGAACTCTTCAGACGAAACAATTTCGATAAAATTCTCCGGTTTCTCGAAGAGGATACAAACCTGGGTGAGGAGATCTCCATATTTGCCTCCCTTCCCTATGTTCCCTTTTTCAAAGCTATCTATAAAATGAAGCACCGAATTCTTACTGGGGCCTGAATCATGCGTCATTCAAGCCCTTTTTTAACCATCCTGACAATCTCTGTTGTCACGGGTTTTCTTCTGATCCAGGTAATTGCTGCACCGATTGCCGATTCGGTTGCCATCTGGGTGTTACTTGCTTCCGTTGTTGTGATTGGTATCCCACATGGCGCTATCGACCATATTATGGCATCAGAACTCTACGGTCTGAATCAGACCCTGAAAGATCACCTGATTTTTTATTCAAGCTACCTTTTGGTGATGATGATTATCGGTGCTTTGTGGGTCCTGCTGCCCGTAGCAGGGATGATCCTTTTTTTAATCATTTCTGTTTACCATTTCGGCCAGGCGGATATGGAAGATTTTATGACCGGCAGGCACCGCGGTTTTCGGATACACTACCTGAACAGGGGCTGGCTGATCATAGGGTTAATAATATTTTCTGATCCATCTGTAACTGTACCCATCATCGCAGATGCCGTTCAAACAGATCCTTCAGAGCTTTCAGGGCATCTACCGGGTGCATCCACAGCTGTTTTCAGTACGCTCGGAATATATACAGCAATTTCGGCAGCCGGAATCTTAAGCGGCACAATTCAAAATTCATTGACTTACTTTTTTGACAGCCTTCTGCTTATTGCCTGCCTATTAGGTACGGGGCCACTAATTGGTTTCGCCATCTATTTTGCTTTATGGCACTCAGCCGGACACATTCGTGAAATGATATCATTTTTCGAATCCCGAAATAAACCGCTCACCATAGCAAGGTTTTATAAAAAAGCCGCACCCTTTACACTGATATCTTTCGCGGGCCTTGCACTTCTGTTCCAGGTCAATACGCTGCTATCACTGGATAATCAGTTTATCACTTTGATGTTTATACTGATAAGTGTGCTTACTCTACCCCACATGTTTATAGTGGAGCGAATGTACGATGAGAAATCACAAACAGAGTCAACGGCTAAAGAAGCAAGTAAATCTTTGTAGAGTGAACTATCTTGTGGCAGAGATCACCGTGTATCAACTTAGAACTCATAACTTTTACTTAAAAATAGAGTTTATTTTTGAGTGTTCTCCTTTCCAAGCAAGGCATGCCAGCTCAGCTATTTTTGAGCTCATAGAGATCTGGTACAACAGAAAACGACTGAATACGGCACTTGAATATCAAAGCCCGGTGCAGGCTGATGAAAACTTATAACATAAATCAGCCGCATAAAAACCTGAACTGATTGTCCGCTTTTTTGTCGCAATTCCAATAGATTGAGTCCGGAAAGTAAAGTTAA
>JAWLEH010000114.1:0-11076 GCA_041686215.1 Balneolaceae bacterium
TGGTACTCCCTTGTGGGGTAGAGTAGGTCGCCGCCTCGTCTCCTTTTACAGCCCCTGATCGCTCCGCGACAGGGGCTTTTTTGTTATATCTGCATTTATTGGACACGTTTCTTATTTTTTATTTGTTATAAAGCCCGATTCATTACCTAAAAGTATTAACAAACTGTATTACTGTGAGTATAGACGTTATAAAACCTTCCTCTGTCAAAAAAAATATTTCTCTGTTTTTATCTGACTACAGAGAAAAACTATCTGAACTCTTTACGGAAAGAAATGAAGAGAATGAACTTGCCAATAACAGGGGACTTCCACCGTATGTTTTGCGGGAAGTCTTAGATTGCAAGCCACTATCGGCATTTATTCCCTCAGAATATGGCGGAAGAGGTGCTGTTACTGCAGAAGCCTTGCAAATGCTTGAAACCACCTCCTATCAGTCGCTGCCCCTGTCACTGATGATGGGAATCAATGGAGCCTTATTTTTGCAACCACTTGGCAATTACGGGCATGATGAAGCAAAAGAGAATGTATTCAGTCGATTTATTTTAGATAATCACATGGGCGGTTTGATGATTACCGAACCCAATTTTGGTTCAGATGCCCTTCGCATGCAAACCGGCTTTCAATACAATGAAAATTCAGAATCATATAAAATTGAAGGATTGAAACACTGGGCCGGTTTGACTGGCTGGGCTGATTTTTGGTTGATTACAGCAAGAGGAATGGATAAAAACGGAAACTTAGGCAGGGATATTGGATTTTTTGTACATGATACCTCTCAGGGTGGAATAGAAGTACAAGAGTACTATAAAAATCTTGGGTTGTTAATGCTTCCATACGGGAAAAATAAAGTTGATATTGAGGTTCCCGGTAACTATAGGCTTGTGCCCCGCACAACAGGTTTGAAAATGATGTTGGATATTTTGCACAGAAGTCGGCTGCAGTTTCCCGGTATGAGCACCGGTTACCTGCAGAGAATGCTTGATGAAGCACTTGATCACTGTAAAGAACGCCTTGTTGGAGGAAAAAGCTTGTTCAATTACGACCAGGTAAAGGAAAGGTTGGCAACTCTTCAGTCCTATTTTACGGCCAGTTCTGCAATGAGCTATTTTACTTCAAAAAATATCCCACTCGAAAAAGATACATCCAAAATGGATGTTGCCGCGAATTCGATAAAAAGTGTGGTTACAGACTATATGCACGAGGCTTCTCAATCACTCATGCAGCTTGTAGGTGCTAAAGGATATCGCCTTGACCATATTGCAGGCAGATCCCTCGTAGACAGCCGGCCATTTCAAATATTTGAAGGGTCAAACGATATACTTTATCAGCAGATTTCAGAATCTGTTTTGAAAGGAATGAAAAAATCCAAGATTCAGAATCTATATCAATATTTGAAAGAATATTCTCTTACAAGCCATGCGGCTGACCATTTTAAAGAACAGCTAAATTTCGAAGTTGATCATAAAATGGCACAGAGAAAACTGGTACAGCTTGGCAGGGCAATAGGCAGGCTTGTTACAATGAATATGACAATCAAAATGGGAGAGTCTGGTTTTAATAGTGATATGATTGCTAACAGTCTGAAAAGTCTCAGTGGTGAAATTGAAATGTTGGTAAGCAGGTTCAGTTCTGAGCCCCAAGCCGACATAATAGTTGACTACCAGTCTGAAAGCAACTGGGCACAGGTTCTCAACTCCTGACCTGAAGACCCGAATAGTTAATCGTTATATATATCATCGGTCATGAAAACACTTGTAGTCTTAACGGGTGCAGGTATGAGTGCCGACAGCGGTCTGGCTACATTTCGCGACTCAGGAGGACTTTGGGAAGGATATGATATCGAAGATGTCGCATCTCTTGCTGGCTGGAAAAATGATCCTGAAAGGGTTCTTGATTTCTATAACAGGCGCCGTTCCCAGGCAGCAAATGCTTTTCCAAACAAGGGACACATCACACTGGCCAGGTTAGAGGATTATTTTGATGTGCAAATTATCACCCAGAATGTAGATGACTTGCACGAAAAAGCCGGGTCAGGGTCGGTACTTCATCTGCACGGAAAACTACGGGAAGCGCGGAGTACTAAAAACCCTGATAATGTCATAGATATTGGTATTCGTGAAATTCAAATCGGTGACAAGGCTGAAGACGGCGGACAGCTGCGACCAAACGTAGTATGGTTTGGTGAACCTGTACCCAACATTGAACCTGCTGCCCAAATTGTATCAAACGCGGATATTTTAGTTATTATTGGCACCTCCCTTGTGGTATATCCCGCAGCTGGTCTGATTGATTATTCCCAACAGGTTATTCCAAAATTTATAATAGATCCGGCGGACCTGGGTATGAGTATCGGTTCCGGCTGGACCCACATAAAAAAGACGGCTGAAGAGGGTGTGCCTGAGTTAAAAAAGATTTTAATCGAAAAGTATTTAGATAATGAGTGACTTTAAAAAAGCAACAAAAGAAGAAAAAGAAGCCCTTGAAAAATATTTACTGCAATTCTTAAATATTGAAAAGCAGTACCCACTACTGCCGGGTATAAGTAACACGGACGCTGTAGCACATCTTTTCGGGCTTGAAGAGAAGGAGTTGACAAAACTTAGAACAACGTTCTCTCAAAATGCCAAAGAAGCCGCATTAGAACTTCTGAAAGATGATGATGTGACAGATTGGATTGATCAGCTGCCATTTGCAGAAGAAGACACAATTGTAGCGTTGGGAGATTCTTCAACAGATGATTTACAGAGCTGGTTCAATATTTTTAGCGAGATTTTAAATATCACTGTTCCAGGTGCTGATTTTCAATTTATAAATGCTGGTCGGACTAACGATACCAGCTCCCAGGCTTTAAGGCGTATTCACCGGGATGTGCTTAGCCATGAGCCTGATTGGGTTATTGTATCGCTGGGTATGTTTGATGTGATACGGTTGTCTATTGCACCATCCCGCACACTTCTTCCTCTTTCCGAAACCTGGGAAAACCTTTCAACGATAGAGGACGCCATTAAAGAAGTGACGGATAACCCGTTGATTTGGATTACACCACCACCGGTTATTCCCGGTCTTCTGGATAAAATGGAGCTCTTTGATTTTGATATTAGTGATGAAGACCTCGCCCAGGTTCGCCAGATTATATCCGGTAAAACGGGCTATATTGTGGATCCCACAGGAAAGCGTATGGGGAATCCGCCTGAAGCGTGGTACTATTTGAGTGATGGTATCAATCCGTCACTTTCAGGGCATGTAAACACAACCCGTGCCTTATTGTATACACTCGCTACATCTGAAGAGCAGGAAGGAGCTAAAATCGGCAGCAGTGAAGAGTCGTAGATCTCAATAATTGTACAGAGTAAATCGTACACCTAAAAATAGTATCGAACTCCAAACGCCCCATTTCCGGCAAATTCTACATCAGGACTCAAGTCAAGGATGGGTACGGCTTCTACGAACATATCGAATGGTGCGTCATCAAATACGTAGTTTAAACCAAGCGGAATCCGTACCCCGGCTTTTGCATCGCCAGCAAAAATTACTCTTCCACCTATGCCAAAAGTAAATGCAAGATTATCAGACTCCTCGAACCATAAATGGTAAAGAAAGTTCGCATGCAGGTGTACAGCTTCATTTCGTCCCGACAGTGACCATGCAGCACCAATATCATAGGCTGTTTCCCGGTTGAACCACGATTTGAAGGTTACGCCGGTCGGTTCGCCGGCCATAAGGCCAATCCCGATATTCTGCCGTCCATCGTTATTTGCCTGAGCAAACACTTCATTAGGGCTGATGACCAAAATGAAAAGGAATGGAATGAGAAAAATGCTGCCCGGGTAAACTTTCATATTTGATAAACTTTAGAATGATTTGGATAAGGAAAGTAGTTTAAATCCTGGGTTATAACTATAGGTCAAATCTTTTGAAACAGACTGATAAAGAGCAGGTTCCCCAATTCCTACCTCAAAAGAACCCGCCTCAAACTCTACTACGGATGATCTGTCAAGAATTTTTTGAGCAGTAAAATCGCGGTTACGTTCAGAAAGCATAAATGCATCAACCAAGCCGAGGCCGAATCCTGCCCAGACTCCCGCTCCTCCACCATACTGCAATCCCTCCACGATGGGTTTGTTTTGGATAAGCATGACAGCAGTGCCCAGTACGGCTCCGCCTGCCGCGCCATACATTGTATCGAGAAGAATGATGATGGAAGAGTTATTCCCATCGTTGAAGAGACCTGAAATGAAAAACTGCTGCCCCTGAGGAAGCGTGGCAATATCATAAACGGCAATTCCTGCACCACCAAGTATCCCGGCACCAAGCCCGATTCGGAGGGGTGCAAAATCGTCACTATTTTGGAGTCCCATCACACCAACGCCCAAGAGCGTACCGGTTACGGCTCCATTTAAAACATTGCCTCCCATGAGTTCAACGGTTTGAGCCCGGGATGTTTCCTGGAGCCCGGATGTGCAAAAAAGAAGTGCGCAGATTAAGAATACAGTTGCAAGTTTGTTCATGAATACGACTGATTTTTAAGGTTGTGCCAAATTAGTGATAATTAATCTACTATGCATCGTCAGGATGGATCGGAGAGAGCAACGGGAAGAACTTTGCCGTTGTAGAATTTGTGGCCGGTTTGAAGGAAATTACTGATATAGGCACCCATCTCATCCGGCTGTACCGGTGCTTCCATTCCCGGAAATGCATTTTCGAGCATTTCAGTTTGTACGGCTCCCAGACAGAGGGTGTTACAGCTGATTTTTTGTTCGCTGAGTTCACCCGGCAAGCACTCAGCCAGGATGGATAAAGCCCCTTTGGCAACACTATAACCCGTAAGGCCGGGGAATTTACTGCTGCCCTGGTAGCCGCCCATACTGCTAATGAACAGGATATGACTGCCTTGTGCCATGTGAGGCATGAGATCACGGGTGAGAAAGACAGGAGCCAGCAGGTTCACATCGAGCTGCCTGTGCCAATCGGTATCCGTAAGGGAACGGAATGGTTTATTGATGAGCAGCCCCGCGTTGTGAATGACGCCATCAAGCTGAGTGTTTTCTGTTTCGAAATGCTGAAGCAGGCGTTCACGATCCTGCTTATCGGTAATATCCAGTGCGATGGAAGTTATTTGCTCCGGAAACTGGTTAGCCAGGGATTCGAGTTTGTCACGGGAACGTGCAACCACAGTTAACCGGTGACTTGCCCCGGCCAGGTGCCGGACTGTTTCAAAACCGATTCCGCGACTGGCTCCTGTTACAAGAAAGTGCTTAGACATAATGTTGGTTCGATTGAATTAAATTTGATTCGTGTGGTCTTTAAACGCTGAAGCGAAGAATGTAGTGAAATATGTTCATTTATATATTGCGGGTTTGATGTATTGACAGGGTACTGTCCAAAAAGTGCGAGGTATTGTAGAAAAATTATTCATTTCGTCATCCCAGACTCCGATCCGGGATCACCTCACTATATCAACGGATGAAGATTTTGCTTCGCGTTCAAAAAATGAGCAAATCAAGTGCGGGATGACGCTCTTTTTGAACAGCCAACTGGATACTCCCGGCTATCGAGAGGATTGACTGTGATTCCTGTCTGAAAATATTTATACCAACAATGATTGTCATCAGGTACCGCAAACGATCTGTTTTGTTTCGAACAATGCATACCGCATTCAGTTACGTAACAAAAACAAAATCTGAGTTTATTCATTCAAATAAATAATTGCATTTGAAAGCGCTTTCTTTGTTTCTTCTTTGTGATTTGGCGATTTTAAAAAACAACGTTCATGAATCGGAAACCGGGCCCTAAAAGGTATCGGAAATTCCATAAAAGAAGTACAATGTCTATACAGATCCCAGAACGCATCCGGGAGTTGAAACCCTACACTGCCGGAAAAACGATCGCAGAAGTAAAAGAAACCTACGGCGTAAAACAGATTTCAAAACTTGCATCCAATGAAAACAGAATGGGCTGCAGTCCGTCTGTGAAACCTGCCGTTGAAAAAGCACTCCAGGAGATACAAGACTATCCTGATCCGCTTGCATGCACCCTGCGAAGTGAACTTGCAGAGCGGAACGGAACCAGGGACGAGGAGATTCTTATTGCTTCAGGATCAGAAAGTATATTGTCGATCCTGTGCCGGGCACTGCTGGATCAAAGCGCAAATGTGGTGACTGCAAATGCAACCTTTGTGGGAATGTACGTGCAGGCGGGGGTGATGGGAGCGGCCGTAAAAAAAGTTCCTGTAACAGACCGGTATGAGTTCGATTCAGAGGCAATGCTGAATGCTATTGATGAAAATACCCGGATGGTGTACCTCGCCAATCCCAATAATCCTACCGGTACCTACATGAAAACTGAAGAATATGCCCGGTTTGCAGAGCGAATTCCGGATCATATTCTGTTGATAGCCGACGAAGCCTATTTTGAGTATGCCAAACATAAACCTGACTATGCACAGGCTATCAACCACAGGCGTGAAAACGTGGTGATCACACGAACCTTTTCAAAAGGCTACGGCCTTGCCGGATTTCGGATCGGGTACGCCATTGCGGATGCTGCACTGGTGGAGCAGCTTACGAAATGCAAATTAACATTTGAGCCAACTGCACCGGCCCAGGCGGCTGCGCTTGCGGCGCTGCGGGATGAATCCTTTTTGGCGCAGAGCGTAGCGATGGTTGAGATAGAACGCGAACGCCTCTGCCGGTTTTTTGATGGTGAGGGAGTGCGGTACGTACCGTCCATTTCGAACTCGGTGATGATGGTTTGTGAAAACGAATATCAGGCCGAACGGTATACACAAAAAATGTTGGAAGGGGGCGTGATCCTCCGCCAGCTGAATGCATTTGGCCTCCCGAACTGTATTCGTATCACCATTGGAACGGAACAGGAGATGAATCACTTTAAACAAGCTTTTCAATCGATTTAATATGAGAATGATTTATGGCATCTAAAGACAGTAAAAACGTCACTGAACAGACGGATTGGAAAGGTGTGGCAAGACTGATGCTGATTTCCAGGGCAATGGATGACAAAGAAGAGAACGAACTTGTCCCCGATAAAAAAGTTCTCTATCAGTTTTCAGCCCGCGGCCACGAGATGGCCCAAATTCTTCTTGGCAAACAGTTAACCCATCCGCATGATGCAGCCAGCGCCTACTATCGCTCCCGCCCCCTGATGCTTGCAGCCGGACTCACACCCGGGGACGCCATGGCGGCACCGATGGGCAAGTCGGGCGGGTATAGTGATGGCCGCGACATCGGAGTGGTTTGTAACCTGCCCGGAACAGAGGGACCTACAGTTTTACCAATGGCCGGGGATGTGGGATCGCAATATACACCGGCAGTTGGCTGGGCGCAGGGGATTGAGTATCACAGAACCGTACTTAAAAACAAGGATTACGAAGGAGCTATCTCTGTTGTTTTGGGCGGAGACGGGTCTGTGGCAACAAATGGGTTTTGGTCTGCACTCACCGTGGCGACAACCCTCTCTCTGCCGGTTCTGTTTTTTATCGAAGATAACGGGTATGGAATTTCGGTGAACAGCCGGTACCAGACACCGGGCGGAAATATCGCGAACAACCTGCGGGCATTTAAAAATCTCAGAATATTTGATGGCAGCGGAACGGATCCGGAGGATGCATCCGGTAAGATCACCCAATCGGTATCTTATGTACGGCAGCGGAAGGGGCCTGCACTGATCCGTATGACCGTGCCCCGGCTAAACGGCCACTCCTACCAGGATAACCAGGCGTACAAGACGGAAGAGATGATCAGCCTGGAGCAGAAAAACGACCCGCTGATTCAACTGAAAAACTTTGCTGTGCCCGGCAGTATCTCAAAAAAGGGATGGCAGGAACTGGAATCTGATGTCCGGAAAGAAGTAGATGAAACCGCTGAAATAGCCTGGAACCGGGACGATCCCGATCCGGAAAAGGTAACCCGCTTTCTCACGTCCGGAAATCCCGGCGGGGAGGATCATATACCGATGATTGGCGGACTGCGCGCATCGGGGATTGAGCTGCCCGACGGTGTGGAACAGGCAGACCCGGAAACGCAGCGCATCAACATTGTGGAGGCGGTTCGGCGTACGCTGGATGTGGAGCTGGAACTGAACGACCGGCTTCTTGTTTTCGGAGAAGATGTTGGAGCGAAAGGCGGCGTTCATGCAGCAACGATGGGGCTGCAGACAAAACACGGAGAAGAGCGGGTGTTTGACACAAGCCTCTCAGAAGAAGGCATTGTGGGCCGTGCTGTTGGATTGGCCTATTCCGGGTTAATGCCGGTGGCGGAGATTCAGTTTCGAAAGTATGCCGATCCCGCTACCGAACAGCTCAAAAACTGCGGAACCATCCGCTGGCGAACGGCCAACAAGTTTGCGGCTCCGGTAGTGGTTCGCATGCCCGGCGGTTTTGCAAAATGCGGCGATCCGTGGCATAGTGAATCGAACGAGGTATTTTTTTCGAGAATGATCGGCTGGAACGTGGCGTATCCCTCCACTGCAGAGGATGCCGTTGGACTGCTGCGGTCTGCGATGCGGGGGAATAACCCGGTGATCTTTTTTGAACACCGCAACCTTCTGGATGCTAAATCGGCACGAAATCCCTACCCCGGAGACCGTTTTATGATTCCGTTCGGGAAGGCGAAAAAACTCCGGGAGGGCTCCGCACTCTCTGTGGTTACCTGGGGAGCCATGTGCGAGAGGTGTATTCAGGCAGCCGGCCGGCTGAACCTGGACGCCGAGATCATCGATCTTCGAACGCTTTCTCCGTGGGACCGGGAAATGGTTTTCGATTCCGTAAAGAAAACCAATCGCTGCCTTATTGTGCATGAGGATACAAAAACAGCCGGTTTTGGGGCTGAAATTTCGGCTGAAGTTTCGGGGAAACTGTTTCAGTACCTCGACGCCCCGGTTCAGCGCCTCACCATGCCCGACGTTCCCATGCCGTATAACAAAGGCCTGATGGATGCTGTTTTGCCCGATGTGGATGCGATTGCAGAGGCTATGGAAAAGAGTACCACATTCTAAACAGTTCTGCAGATATTAGTCTGAATTTCTGTGTATTTTGCATTCATGCACCGAAAAAGGTACGTTGAGCATTCAAATCCGCGTTATACCAGGAATTTTTCGGGGTTTCATGATAGATGAATCGTAATCCCTGTTTTGATACGGATTGCTCATTGAGATTGGAAAATCTCTGCCGATAATACTCTATGCAGTTTGCTCTGTCTCTAACAACATATACACTTCATGCGTCTCGGAACCAAGCTTCTTTTAAGTTTTTTAGCTGTTGCTTTCCTGGTACTGCTTACCGGTTCTTTGTCGTACTACCTGAGTAATGCAACCAAAAACGACCTGATTATTGAGAGCCAGCAGAGTGCAACCGAACTGCAGATTCTCACGGAAATGACGGTTTCTCTCCAAAACTCGATGCTCTACACGCGAAACTTCCTAACGGAAAGTGAAAAGCTGCAGCAGGGGGATCAGTCGCTGAGAACCTCTTCTCAGGTCAGGCAGGCCAGGGAGATGATTATGGAGAGTATGGATCGGTTTTCATCCTCTCGGGAGGAGTATGGAAACAAATCTGCACGAAATGACCTTGGGAGTGATGAACTCCAGGATCTTCATCTGCGAATGGACGAACTGATGGATTCGCTTTCCGTGGCGTACGGACCGTACCGCGGACTTATAGATGAGCTGCTGGAACAGGAGATGGAGGAAGATTACGGGGAGGAGATTTTTAATGTAACGATTGAACCTTACTTCCGGAATACGCTGCTGCCGCTGCTTCAAAATCTTCGGGAAAACTCAAATTTGTTTCTGGATCTGCAGCAGGAACGCCTGCAGCTGCAGGCAGAGCAGACGGTACGCCGAATTATCCTGATAACCGTCATCGGTTTCTTTGCTTCTCTCCTTTTTGCGTTTATCATCTACCGTTCCATCACCCAGCCGGTGAACACACTTACATCTGCTGCCAAAAAAATTGGAAACGGGAATCTGGATCAGCGTATTAAACTGCGGTCCAAAGATGAGTTATCGCGCCTGGCCGATACCTTCAACCAGATGGCGGAAAACCTGAGTAAAAGTATGGTTTCGCGATCATATGTGAACAACATCATACAGTCGATGGGGGACATGCTTTTTGTAACCGACGACCGCGGCACGATTCAGATGTCCAATAAAACGGTTCATCGAAAGCTTGGCTATTCCAATGGCGATCTGGATCGTCTGACGGTTTGGGATATTCTGGATGATAAAGGCCGTGAACGTGTCCGAAACACTATAGGGAATAACGACCGCACCGTTAATGAGCTTGAGACAAAGCTTGTTTCAAAGGAGGGGTATCCTGTTCCGGTCATTCTGTCTACATCGGTGCTGAATGATGATATGAGTGAAGAGACCCGCCTGGTTTTTGTAGCCAGCGATATCAGCGTGCAGAAAGAGTCGGAAAAACGGATCAGTGAGTCACTGCATGAGAAGAATATATTGCTGGCTGAAATTCATCATCGTGTAAAGAATAACCTTGCCGTTATTTCGGGGCTGCTGCAGATGCAGATGTGGAACATGGAGGATGAAAGTGCCCGAATTGCTTTACAGCATAGTCAGCTGCGGATCCAGTCGATCGCGCTTGTACATGAGAAACTCTATCAAAATGAAACGTTTGCCGATATCAACATCTCTGATTTTGTGAAGGAACTGGTGGATGCGGTTTCGGAATCGTTTAAATCGCCTGACAAGCAGATTGAACTCTGTTACGACCTGGAGGAGATCCGGATGAACATTAACCAGGCAGTGCCGCTTTCGCTATTGCTGAACGAGTGTATTGTGAATGCCTACAAACACGCTTTCCGCGGGAAGAATGAGGGTAAGATTGACATTCATCTTGAGAAAAACGGTGACCTTGTGGAGATTCAGGTTGAAGATAACGGCCACGGGCTACCGGATGATTTTGACTTTGAAAAACAACAGAGTCTTGGGGTTACGCTGATTCGAACACTGGTGAGCCAGCTACGCGGGGAGGCCCGGTATGAATCGGGTGAAGAGGGAACACGCTTTCTGTTTGAATTTACCCTTGAAGAGGTTTCTGAGTGA
>JAWLEH010000115.1:0-10933 GCA_041686215.1 Balneolaceae bacterium
GCTTCAAGATCACGTTTGGATAAACCACCGGGAATATCATCGTTCCAAAATTCTTCGAGTGCTTGATAAAGGTTGCGGCAATGACGCAGAGATTGTTGTGCCGTTTGCCGTGGGCGCAACCTGGTTTCCCGATGGTGAACAGATCGTCTACGTAAACTGGGATACCGACCAACCGGCCGACCGCCAGCGCCAGCTTTACATGGCACAAGCCGTCGGGGGAACTACGTTTGGGTTCAGATTTGCGCATCAGCAGCATGCCTGAACATCAGACCTCTGGGTTTCGGTAAACCCTGGAGGTCTTGATTCGAACCCAAACCCAAGATCCGCCCGGCAACACCCTCATCTCCACCAGACATGGCATTTCTCGCGGCAGAATCTGCGTTCATTTATTTCTCATCGTGACTGGAAGTCTCGGAATCAATAAATTGCAATAGAAATGCCATGTCTTAGCTGGAAAAAAACTTTAGGAGCTTTTGGTATTGCAATCATAAATTATTACCCCTATTTTTATCGACTTGTCAATTTTGCAAAACAAAAAGAGAATCACGTGAATACGATTAGTAATAAAACCTACACGGCCACACCGGATACCATTGACAAAAAATGGGTTCTTGTGGATGCAGAAGACCAGCCCCTGGGGCGGTTAAGCAGCCGTATTGCAACCATCCTGCGCGGTAAAAACAAACCGGAATTTACCCCCCACATGGACGTGGGCGACAATGTTGTGGTAATCAACGCAGAGAAAGTTGCCCTGAGCGGTAAAAAAATGTTCAATAAGGCGTATTTCCGCCATACGGGATATCCCGGAGGAGAAATTTTTACCAGTGCAAATGAGATGCTGGAAAAAGATCCGACCTCGCTGGTGCGAATTGCAGTGAAAGGCATGCTGCCTAAAAACAAACTGGGCAACAAGCTGATGAAAAATATCCGAATTTTTGCCGGTCCGGTCCATAACCTGACCGCCCAGAAACCTGAAAAAATAGAGATCGACTAAACCGATATCATGGCCAAAGAAAATTATATAGGACGACGTAAGACCTCCACCGCACGCCTCTACATTAAATCGGGAAGCGGTGAGTTTGTAGTGAACGGACAACCCATTAACGACTACCTGAGTACACAGGCTCGTATCAACGTTGCCAAGCTACCGCTTGTGGTAACCGAAATGGAGGGCCAGTACGATATTAAAGTAACGGTTCGCGGTGGCGGAGTTACTGGACAAGCCGGTGCCATTTCCCTGGCTCTTGCGCGCGCCCTGGATGACCTTAACGAAGATCTTCATACGAAACTTAAAGAGGTGAGCCTTCTCACACGTGACGACCGAATGGTTGAACGGAAGAAATATGGTCAGCCCAAAGCCCGAAAGAAATTCCAGTTTAGTAAACGATAATCAAGTTGCAAGGTGCAGGGCGCAAGGTTCAGGTGGAAACATTCCGTTTCCAGAAACTGCCCTGTACACTATTTGCAAGGTACAATGATCAGGGTTCAAAATTCCCTGTACACAGCACCTTGTACCCTGAACCCTGAAAAACACATACGCAGCGACCCTTCGCCGAGTGTTCAGGCTCTGAAACGTTCAACCCTGGATTAGCGCTTTGGGAATGACCTGCGTAGAGGACTAACTCAAACATAAACAGATATATATAATGCCTAAAGCAGCATCCGTACAAGAACTTTTGAAATCAGGCGCCCATTTTGGTCACCTGACCCGCCGCTGGAATCCAAAGATGAAAGAGTTCATCTTTATGCCCAGGAACGGCATCCACATCATTGACCTGAAAAAATCTCACCACTACCTTCAGGAGGCCCTCGATGAGGTAACAAAATTGGCAAGAGCCGGCAAAACGATTCTCTTTGTCGGAACCAAAAAGCAGGCCCAGGAAATTGTAAAGACCGAAGCGATCCGCTGCGGTATGCCTTATATCACTCACAGATGGCTGGGTGGAATGCTTACAAACTTTAGTACTGTCCGCAAAAGTATCTCCCGAATGGAGGAGATCGAGCAGATGAAAACCGATGGTACGTTTGAAGAGCTTACTAAAAAAGAAGGCCTGATGCTGGAACGCGAGCAGGACAAACTGGAGCAGACTCTTGGCGGTATTGCCAATATGAACCGTCTGCCGGGTGCGATTTTTGTCGTGGACACCACGAAAGAAAACATCGCAATGAATGAGGCTGTGAAGCTAAATATCCCTATTGTTGCAATGATTGACACCAATAGTGATCCAGACATTCCAGACCACATCATCCCGGCAAACGATGATTCCGCACGAACCATCCAGCTGGTAACCGGCCAGGTTGCTGATGCCATTATCGAAGGAAATGCCGAACGCGAAGCCCTCAAAGAAGAGGAGCTGATGGAAGAAGCCGCCCAGGAAGCACGGTCCGGTTCAAAAGGTGATGATTCCGATGAAGAGGTGTCCGTGAAAGATGCGGCTACACCTACCAAACGACGCAAAAGACGCCGGCGTAAAGATGATAGTGATGATTCTGCATCCGAAGCTAAATCAGAAGGCCAGGAATTAGTGCCGGAAGATGCTGACCAGAACAGCGATGATGATAAAGCTGAAGAAAAGAAAAGTTCAAAAGCAGAAAAAGCTTCTGAAGAAAGCAGCGACAGTGATAGCACTGAAAAGAAAAGCGCGAAAACGGAAGAAGAAATATCTGAATCAGACAGAGACTCAGACGAAAAAGAATCTAAATAACTTCAACAGAATTAAGATTTACAACCATGAGCATTAGTGCAAAAGATGTAAAACTCCTGCGCGACCAAACCGGCGCAGGCATGATGGATTGCAAAAAAGCGCTGAAGGAAAGTGGCGGTGATATGGATAAAGCCATAGAATTTCTGCGCAAGAAAGGCCAGAAGGTTTCTGAAAAACGCGCCGACCGCGAAGCCGATCAGGGACTTATTCTCTCCCGCATCAGCGATGACGCAACCAAAGCTGTTTTAATTGAAATTAATTGCGAAACAGATTTTGTTGCCCGTAATGATGATTTCCAAAAGCAGGCGGAAACATTCCTGGATACCGCATTTGAAAATGAAATTGCAACCGTTTCAGATTTGCTTCAGCAGGAAATTGACGGCACAACCATTGAAAAACATCTCGAATCGATGGTGGGCAAAATCGGTGAGAAAATTGAAATCAACCGAGTGGTATTTGTAATAACCGACGGCGGCCTCGTAGACTACATACACCCCGGCAACCAGCTTGGTGTATTGGTTGAATTTGAAGACCAGGTTAAAGATGACCAGGTTGGTAAAAACGTAGCGATGCAGATTGCTGCAATGAACCCGCTGGCTGTTGTTCGAGACGGCGTTGACACCTCTGTTGTTGAGAAAGAGCTTGAAATTGCGAAAGAACAGCTCATAAACGAGGGTAAACCGGAGGAAATTGCTGAAAAAGCTGCCAAAGGAAAGCTTCGTCGCTTCTATGAGGAGCGGGTGCTGTTGGAACAAAAATTTGTGAAAGATAACGGTATCTCCGTGAAGGAGTACCTTGAACAGAACGACACCCCGCTGGTTCGCTCATTCCACCGGCTTCAGCTTGGTGAATCGTAATTCACTATCCTATTTTAAGGCTGCCATTTTTGGCGGCCTTTTTTTTGATCTTAACTTTCTAAATAAACTTCAGCGTGGCAAATCAATATAAACGTATACTACTAAAACTCAGCGGGGAAGCCCTGCTGGGTGAACAGGGGCATGGAATCGACGGTGATATCCTGAGCCTGTACGCCAACGAAATTAAATCTGTACACGAAGAGGGAATTGAGATCTCTGTTGTGATCGGTGGCGGTAATATCTTTCGGGGCGTAAAGGGCGCCACCGAAGGCATGGACCGCGTACAAGGCGACTATATGGGCATGCTGGCCACTATGATCAACAGTATGGCGTTGCAGGATGCACTGGAACGCAAAGGGGTGCACACCCGGCTGATGAGCGCCATCCGCATGGAAGAGATTGCCGAACCTTATATTCGCAGACGCGCTATCCGTCACCTCGAAAAAGGCCGCGTAATCATCTTTGGTGCCGGAACCGGTAATCCCTACTTCACCACCGATACTGCCGCAGCACTGCGGGCCATCGAAATTGAATCGGATGTGATTTTAAAAGGAACCCGGGTGGACGGTATTTATGATTCTGATCCCGAGAAAAATCCATCCGCTAAAAAGTTTGATACCATATCGGGTGACAAAGTGCTGGATATGCGGCTCGACGTGATGGATCTGACGGCATTTACCCTTTGCCGTGAAAACAAAACACCGATTATTGTGTTTGACATGAACGTACCGGAAAACTTTAAGAAAGTTGTATGTACTGAAGAAGCTGTTGGCACAAAGGTTATTTGGGATGAACCGGAGAATTCGTAAATTTGTCGACTGTGCTAATGAACCTGTATTTAATCTATAATCATTTATTATGATACCTGAAGATCTTCAACTGATTATTGATACGGCAAAAGAGAGTATGAACGAAGCGGTAGCTTTTGCCAAAAAGGAGTTCTCGCACATACGTGCGGGAAAAGCAAGCCCTGCCCTGCTCGACAACGTAAAGGTAAAATATTTTGGTTCTCAAACACCATTGAACCAGCTTGCCAATATTAATGCACCCGAAGCACGCCTGCTCACCGTTCAGCCCTACGACAAATCGGTGTTGGAAGATATTGAAAAAGCTATTATGGCCGCCGGGCTCGGATTAAACCCGAGTAACGACGGAAATATCATCCGCATTCCCCTGCCCATTTTGTCAGAAGAACGGCGAAAGGAACTTGTAAAACACGCAAAAGAGGTTGGAGAAAAAGCACGCATCAGCATCCGGAACACCCGAAGGGATGCCAATGATGAAATTAAAAAAACGGTAGATAGTGAGTCGCTTCCCGAAGACAGCCGGTTTGAAGCTGAAGAAGAGATACAAAAATACACCGATATGTATATCGAAAAAGTGGATCAGCTGCTCGAGAAAAAAGAAGAAGAGATCATGACGGTGTAGGTTAGTGTATTGGTTATTCGTTGATTGGTGTATTGGTTATTGGTTTTTGGCTTCAAATTACCGACAATTTCAGAGCCCATTATATTGATACCTCATTGCACGCAAAATCACGTAATGAATTTTTTGGTTGTTCTGGTGTGGTAATTCTAAACAGGTACAGCAACAGATGTAGTAGCCGTAATAAAATTGAATTTCAGTTATTTAATAAAGGCCTGATTCTTCGTGTCTGACTCGGTCAACCAGTAACCGATCAACTGATAACGACGCTATTACAACCAGGTTTAATTTAATTTGTTTACAATTCTCCAAAATGCCGGTATTTCTTATTTCCGGCATTTTCTGTTTTATTGATTTTTCAACTCTATGTATATATCAGATCTTGAACTTCACGGTTTTAAAAGTTTTGCCCACAAAACCCATGTAAAATTCGATAAGGGAATCACCGCCATTGTGGGGCCTAACGGGTGTGGCAAATCGAACATTGTGGATGCCCTGCGATGGGTGTTAGGCGAGCAGCGCCCCTCCCTGCTGCGTTCCAGTTCTATGAGTAACGTGATCTTTAACGGCACAGCCAAAAAAAAAGCTCTGGGACTGGCTGATGTCTCACTTACGTTTGTAAACAACAAAGGCGTCCTGCCTACTGAATACAGCGAGCTCACCATCACCCGACGGCTCTACCGGTCCGGCGACAGCGAATATCTCATAAATAATACGCCCTGCCGCCTCAAAGATATTATGGAACTCTTTATGGATACCGGCATGAGTTCGGATGCCTATTCCGTAATTGAGCTGAAGATGGTGGAGGAAATTCTGAATGATCGCAACAACGACCGGCGCCGATTATTTGAGGAAGCCGCCGGAGTAACCCGCTATAAAGACCAGCGAAAACGCACCCTGCGTAAGCTCGACCAGACGATGAAAGACCTCCAGCGTCTTGAGGATATATTGGTGGAAGTTCGGAAAAAGGCACGATCGCTGGAAATCCAGGCAGAAAAAGCGGCCAAAGCCAAAACCTATCGCGATGAGCTGGTTTCGCTGGATAAAGCCTACAACCGGCAGCAGTATAAAGCGCTCCAGGAAGAACTGGAACCGCTGAAAGACCGTATATCAAATGCAGAAAAAGAGAAGCGGGAGATCTCATCAAAACTGGAAAATCTTGAAGAGGCAGAGGAAAAAGCGGCGAACAGGCTGGTAGATAAAGAGCGTGTGCAGGCCGAAGCACAGCGGCGCGTTTCCCAGCTGCAAAACTCCATCAAAGAGATGGAGACCAACCTGCGGATTGTGAAAGAAAAGATTAAAAATGAGGAAGGGGTGATTTCCGGCCATAAAAAAGATATTGAGCAGAGCGGTGAAGATCTGACGGAGCTGCGAAACCTGAAAGAAACGCACGAAAAACAGCTTTCAGCTTTTGCCAATACGATGGAACAGTCGGAAGTGAGCCTGCAGAAATCAAAGGAGGCGTTCAACACCATCCAGCAGCAGTATACTAAAGTTCGCCACGAGCTGTATGAGCATGAGATTGCGGTAAGTAACGTAAACAAAAAGCTGCGGGATTTGCAGTCCGACCGTATCAAGCTGGAATCTAAACTGGAAAACAGTGAGGACGATCAGCTTCGTATCGACCGGGATATTGAAGACCTCGAAGATGAAATTGATAATGCCAAAGGTGAGCTGAATATCGCTGAAGGGAAACTCAAAACAATAAACGATGAGCTGGAAGAGCTGGAAACGGAACTGCAGACTCTTTCAACAAAACGGGAAGAACTGCAGGAACATCGTGAGGAGCTGCGCGAAGAGATCCGAAAAACGCAAAGCCGGAGGGATGCCGCAAACTCGGAAATTGGCTTGATGGAGAGCCTTGCCGAATCGAACGAAGGGCTGCCGGCTGCCGTCACGTATCTGGCAGAACATCACTCCGGTGAATTTGAAACCCTTCGTACCGTGGGTGACATCCTGCAGATTGAAGAGGAGAAAGCTGCCGCGCTGGAGGCTGCTCTTGGCGATACCATTTACTACGTAGTGGTTGAAAGTATGAAAGATGCCAAACGTGCTTCTACCCTGCTGAAAGAACATAAAAAAGGACGTGCCACATTTATCCCGCTGGCGGAACTTGGCGATCGCTACGATACGGCACCTCAATCGATCTGTAACGATATTCTCGTTGATGAAAAGTATAACGCAATGGCCCAACTGCTTACGGGCAGCGTGATGCTTACCGACTCCATCGGGGAAGCCACACCGCTCCCACAGGGAATCACCAGCGCAGTTACGCCGGAAGGGGACCTCATTACCTCGTCGCGATTCTACAAAAGCGGCAGCAAGAACAAACAGGCAGGTATCCGCCTGGGGATCAAAGACAAAATTGAGAAGCTCGAAGCAACCCTGCAGCAGCAGACAAACGCCTACGAAAAAAGTCGCGAACAGCTTGATGCTGTGGAAGAGCAGCTTCAGTCGATCAACCCGGAAATTACCCGCAGGGCCATTAAAGAGAAGCAAAACGAGGTCCGGAAGCTGGAGCAGCAGATCAGCCGGTACCAGTCGGGGATCCAGGTCTATCAAAAGAATATCGGAGATCTGAAAAACCGGAAGGGAAATATCTCGGAAAACCGTGAACAGGCCGAGGAGCAGCTCGACGCACTTCAGCCCGAGACCAAAGAGCTGCAGGCAAAGATTATTGAACTAACCGATCTTCAGAATGAGAAAAAGGAAAGGCTTGAGTCGCTCGAGGACGAGCGCGCAATTGCCCAAAACCGGTATAACGATGCACAACTGAAACACCAGGATGTGAAAAACCGGGCCGATAATCTTGAGAAAGAGGTAGAGCGGGCCGAACGGGGAATTGAATCTGTGGAGAAGCGGTTGAAGTCACGTAAGGAGATGCTTCAGCAGAGCACCGAAAAAATCCGGGAATTTAAAGAGTCGATCGCCCGCACCGAACAGCAGCTTGAACAGGCAAGGGAACAAAAAACAGCCGCCGACACCAAACTGGCGGAGGCTGAAGAGGCCACCGCAAAAGAGCGCGGAACCATTAAAGAGATCGATGATTCGCTGAAACAGCTTCGCAAGAAAAAAGAGGTGAACACCGAACTCCTGCACCATTTAACCATGGCAAGGGAGAAGTTTGAGATGAAGGGGCAGGGCTTGTCGGATTATATCTGGGAAACGTACGGCATTCTGATGGACCAGCTGACCGGAGAACTTCCCGGGGAGATGTCTCCCGAAAGTGCAAAGGAACGCATCAGCTGGCTGAAGCAGAAGCTGAACAAGCTCGGAGATGTAAACCCGCTGGCAATTGAAGAGTACGAAGAGGAAAAAGAGCGCCTCGACTTTTACGAAGAGCAGATTACCGACCTGCAAGAAGCGGAAAAAGAGATGCGGGAAACAATTGATGAAATCAATCAAACCGCCACAGAGAGATTTAACACCACATTTGAGAAAATCCGGGAGAATTTTCACTCGGTATTTCACACACTTTTTGAAGAGGATGATTATTGTGACCTGATCATTGAACAGGATGTGGAAGATCCCCTGGAGGCAAAAATTGAGATTAAAGCCAACCCGCGCGGGAAACGGCCATCCAGTATAAGTCAGCTCTCAGGTGGTGAAAAAACCCTGACGGCCATCGCCCTTCTCTTTGCCATCTACCTGGTAAAACCGTCACCTTTTTGTGTTCTTGACGAGGTGGATGCTCCGCTGGATGATGCCAATATCGAGCGTTTTGCCTCAATGATCCGTTCCTTTGCGGATGAAACCCAGTTTATCATCATCACGCACAACAAAAAAACCATGTCGAAGGCGGAGATGATGTACGGCGTAACTATGCCCGATACCGGTGTGAGCCGCCTCGTGGGCGTGAGGCTGGATGAAGTTGCGGAAGCTTAAATCGTAGTCCTGAGTCTTGAGTCGTGAGATTTGAGACAAAAATTCAAAACTCACAACTCAACACTCTTCGCATATGTCCAAAAATGTAACCATTCGCCGGTACCCGCAAACGTCCAACAACTCACTGCAGGCGTGGAATGCAGGAGATGAATACATCCTGGAGCATCTCAGCGAAATTGATCTTTCTAATAAAACTGTTGCTGTTTGCAACGACCGGTTTGGGTACCTGAGCTGTTATTTACATGAGGCAGAACCGCTTATCATGATCCACCGCAAAAGTCAGGAAAAGTCGATTCGTATGAACCTTGAGGAAAATCAGTTGAGGGTTGATTCCGGGCGGTGGTTTACCCCGTTTGAAGAGGTACCCGGGCCGATTGATATTGCCGTCCTTCAGGTTCCAAAATCGCTGGACCTATTCAGGTTTTTTCTGCACAAACTTTCAGCATCACTGGCGGCTGACGGCACAGTAATCTGCTCCTTTATGACTAAATATTTCACTCCTGCCCTGTTGGAGGTATCCCGTGAATATTTTGAAGAAGCGGAACAGAGCCGGGCGGTAAAGAAGTCGCGTCTTCTCATCCTTAAAAAGAAAAAATCACTGCCCGAAAGTTCATTTATCGATTCCTTTGAACATACATTTGCCGAGGGGACCACTGAGACTTTAAGTCAGTACCCCGGTGTGTTTTCCGCCGGACAGGTAGATTATGCGACCAGCTATTTACTGAGTCATCTGAAAGTCGCTGATAGCGAAAATCGAGTATTAGATTTGGGTTCCGGTAATGGTGTGATAGCCCGGGCTGTTCAGATGATTAACCCGGACGCTCAGGTGCACCTGGTGGACGATTCCATCTTTGCGATTGAATCATCCAAACTGAACGTGGAATCCGCCAATTCTCACTTTTACTGGGATGACACCCTGAATGAACTGGATGACCAGAGTTTTGACCTGGTGGTCTCGAATCCTCCTTTTCATTTTGGCCATGAAATAACTATTGAGGTGTCAGTGACTCTTTTTCGTGAAGCAGCCGGAATCCTGAAAAAAGGTGGGAGGTTTCTGTGTGTCGCAAATCAGCATTTGGGCTACAAACCCCATTTAAAAAAGTTCTTTCGCTCGGTTGAAGTTCTCTCTCAAAACAAGAAATTTGTCGTGTATGAGTGCAGAAAAGCGACTTAGTTTAATGCACCTTTTTCCGCACTGAATATAAAATCTGAGAAATTCACCCAGTAATAAGCACCCATAAAAAAGATCACATCAGGTTGGCATTGCCGGTTCAGACCTCTTTTCGGGCCTGCAGAACCTATTCATCCCTTTCTTTAAGCGCAGGGATTGGGTTTTAACCATAAAAAGCTGACACTTCCTTCAAGTGTACATCCTGAAACCGTTTTATGATTTTTCCGTAAGGAGAGCCGTTTCATATTCATCATTCTTAAACTTTCCGCCATAAGATGAAGGATTTTGTGAAATATCAATCTGAATCGGTTTGATTTATGAAACGGTGAAATAGTTTTGTGAATGTTTCTGCTTTCATAGATATGATCATCTGGTGAGCGCGGAATATTTCGCATCATTTATATCCAGATCTGGACACTCTAAAATTTTTGATCATGATATCACCCAGGCTAAAATCTTCGCTGCAATTTCTTGGCCTTCTGTTACTGGTTATTGTATTTATGGGAATCAATGCCGGGTGGGCAAAATTCCACTTTGATGAACCCATTAGCTATTTTATCGGCTATCTCCCTGTTCCCATGGTATTCGCCTTTATCATCTATAAATTTTCTCTCTTTCAACAAACAAATTTCCCATCCTTCGAGGAGAAACTATTCAGGCATTACTACACCATCTCTTTTCAGAGGAAAAGCCAGGTAATCACCGCTCTTCTTTTACTCGCCGCAGTTCCATTGATGATTGCCTATTTGCTTGTGCGTGATTATGGTGCACTACTCTGGAACTACTGGCATGTCTATTTTTTATTGATCCTATATCTGTCGATCGTTACCGGATATGCTTCACTAATTTTCAAACACTCCAGAACGATTTATAAAAAGTATTCCCCCGCC
>JAWLEH010000224.1:0-2501 GCA_041686215.1 Balneolaceae bacterium
TACTATCTAACGTTCTGCAAAAACCGTGACGATTGCAACATGAATGGCGTGGAAGATTCATCTGGTTTGAGTGGTAATCAATCCACGCAGATCGCTTTTGGGTATGATAAAATACAGCTCTTACAGATTAGCAGTACAAACTCAAGACGTTAATAAACAAGAACCTTCTTTTATTCCTGCTAATTCGCACTACATCACTGCCATTATTTCAATGTACTGATAGCTCAACATCTTCAGTTAAGCCCGGTAACGTTGATAACGGAGGAAGCACCGATCCGCCGGCTGATTTTAGCCACACACTGAGACCCGGTCAATCGGGTGACGCATTTATTGCAGACCGTGAATTTGACCAGCTTGTAGTGGAAATACAATACATGCCCGTGCCGGGCCCAACGAAGCCTCAATCACCCATCTTCAGGATTTCCTGGAACAGTACCTGAACAACGTTTCTGTTTCGATTCCCGACCCTGCAGAAATTCCCTCCGGCGGACAGCAGAGCTACACGGCCGCAGATGTGGAGGACATGAGGGATCAGACATGGCATGTCTGATCAACGCTGCCACACCATCATTTTCATCTGGACTGGCGCAAACGTCCGCTTGTGCCTCCAGTTTTACTTCACTTCCAGCACCCCATCATGAAAAGACCCGCTGTTTCTACCACGAGACCGTGCCATGTCTCCATCAGTCCTGCTTGTACTTAAACAGGTTATCAGCACCTACTTTCTGTTCAGCCTGACTTAGCGCATAGGCACTTTCAAATAGCACGATGGGGTTTTCTTCCATATCGCGCGTAACATGGGTGGAGTAGCTTGACTCCAGTTTTTTAATCACTTCATCGGCATTTTTGCTCGATAGCCAGCGCGCCGAGTGAAAGGTTACACCCTGCTGATGAAGCTCCACACCATATTCCGCGCTCATCCGGTGCTCAACTACCTCAAACTGAAGTGCTCCAACCGTTCCCAGCAGAAGCTCATTTCCAACACCGTTTGGTACTTCAAAAACGTGAACCACACCTTCTTCAGAAAGCTGCTTGAGACCTTCCCGGAGCTGCTTTCGCTTGAACGGATCTTTTGTAGATACCTTCATAAAATGCTCCGGTGTAAACAGTGGAATTACATTAAAGCTGACCGGGTCTTCCGCGTGAATGGTAGATCCGATTCTGAAAAAGCCGGGGCTAAATAACGATACGATATCTCCCGGATATGCCTCTTCCATGATGTGGCGCTCATCTCCCATGAGGGTATGCGGTGTAGACATTTTTACTTTCTTTCCGGTGCCGGCGTGTGTGACTTCCAGTCCGCGTTCGAACTTACCGGAGGTAACTCTTATAAACGCTGCACAATCCCGGTGGTCGGGATTCATATTGGCCTGAAGCTTAAAGATAAATCCACTAAAGGGTTGGTCGAGGTTTCGTGTATTTCCGTTTTCATCCACATACTCCTGTGGTGTGGGAGCCAGGTTCTCAAAATAGTTTAGAAACACATCCAGGCCGAAACTATGCAGCGCCGAACCAAAAAAGACGGGCGAGGCTTTCCCCACTTTAAATGCATCCTGATCCATGTTTTCGAACATATCTTCAATCAGCAAAATCTCCTCTTCAAGGTCTTCTTTTTCGGAATCTGACATCCGGCATTTTTTCAACCCTTCCTCCAGGCTATATACTTCCGTGGCTGCCTTTTTAGCACCGTGCTTCTCCTTCACGTAGAGGTGCATCTCTTTTCCAATCAGATCATAAATACCCTGAAATTTTTGGCCGTAACCAATGGGCCAGCTTGCAGGAATGGCTTCTATACCCAGCTTATTCTCGATATTGCTCAAAATCTCAAGCGGATCCATCCCGGGGCGGTCACATTTATTCACAAATGTGATGACCGGAACCTGGCGCATTTTGCACACTTCGAAGAGTTTTTCGGTCTGCTCCTCAACACCTTTGGCTACGTCAATCACCATCAGGCCGGAGTCTGCCGCAACCAGCGTGCGCAGCGTATCTTCAGAAAAATCTTTGTGGCCCGGCGTATCCAGCAGGTTATACCGGATGCCGTCTTTTTCAAACCGCAGCACAGAAGAGGTTACTGAAATACCACGCTCTTTTTCGATCGACATCCAGTCGGATGCGGCATGGCGGTTCGCTTTTCTTTGACGGATTGAACCGGCCTCGTGAATGGCCCCTCCGTAAAGCAAAAGCTTTTCCGTGAGGGTCGTTTTCCCGGCATCGGGGTGAGAAATGATGGCAAAGGTGCGGCGGCTTTCGGCCTCCCTCACAATCTGTTTAGGATTAATAGCCGTTTCTGTTTTAGACATAACCTGTGTTCACTGAATATTGTTAAGCCCCGAAAGATAAGGTTTTTTGCAGAGGTTTTCACTCCGGTGTTAGGGAGATAAAAAGAAAGGGTGAGGGAGAGAATTTGGGAATCATGAGATTAGAAAATATCTGTAGTATCATGTCTTGTTTATAAAATGCAGGATGAAGCAAGACAGTCATTGGATCAGTTTTACCTA
>JAWLEH010000116.1:0-10718 GCA_041686215.1 Balneolaceae bacterium
TCGAAGAACAGGCACTTGCCGGGCGGGAAGCGGTATTCAGTGAGGATTACAATCACGATATAGCAGATGTACATAACCCGACGGAAAGCCTTGAGCATCGGGTGGTCATGAAAAGCCCCTGGAAACTCATTCTTCCGAAAGAAGAAGGTCGGCCTCAAACACTTGAACAAAGCGGTGGCGGTCAGTTTATAAACTATATCGAAGGTCCAGAACTCTATCATATCGTGGATGACCCGCATGAAAGAAATAATGTATCTTCACAGCATCCGGAAATTGTAGATGAATTGGAGCAGTTAATTGAGGATTGGTGGGAGCCGGAATTTTAATGTTTTTAAAGCATGGAGGGGATTTGAAAGGATTTATTTATACCAGTTCAATAGTTACATGGAAGGCGATGAGATTTGATTTGATGAATTTTGTTTCAAAATTGACTTTTTTGGTATTAATGTGCATAACTGCAGGGTGGACAACCGTCAGTGCCCAATCATCAGCCGAACAACCTAATATCCTCTTCATCTCCATTGATGATCTAAATGATTGGGTTGGCGCCCTTCACACGCATCCCCAGGTGAAGACCCCAAATATTGACCGCCTGGCAGAGCGCGGAACGATATTCACTAACCATCACGTGCAGGCGGCCGTCTGTAACCCTTCCAGGGTCAGCATGATGACCGGTCTCCGCCCGTCAACGACAGGGATATACGGCCTGGCGCCCCTGTATCAAAACAATGAATCAACTGCAGACCTGGTGACCATGCCCGAATATTTTGAACAGCATGGATATGACACCTACTCAGTTGGTAAAATCTTTCACAGCCCGTCTTCCAACAAGGCGGCTTTCCAGGAAGACGGTACCGAAGTCAGTTTCTCAGGTCCGCATCCGGAAGAGAAAATAGTTCAGAAGCCACTGGATATGGTTCAGCATCCACTGCTTGACTGGGGTGTATATCCGGAAGAAGGGGATTCACTGATCCATGATTATCAGTTTGCTACCTGGGCTGTTGACCGTCTCGATGAATTCGGCACTGAACAAAGAGAAAACCCGTTCTTCCTGGCGGTTGGTTTCTGGCTGCCCCATGTGCCCCTCTACACTACCCAAAAGTGGTTTGATCTCTATCCGGAAGAGGATCAGATCATATTGCCCCCGGCTCCTGAGGTGGAGCGTGACGATGTACCGGACTTTGCCTGGAAGCTTCACTGGCACCTGCCGGAGCCGCGCCTGTCCTGGCTGCTGGAAAACGATGAATGGCGTGCAAAGGTGCGAGCCTATCTGGCGGCCATCAGTTTTATGGATTCGCAGGTTGGCCGGGTGCTCGATGCGCTCGAAGACCAGGAACTGGAGGATGATACTATCGTCGTGTTGTGGTCGGATCACGGGTATCACCTGGGAGAAAAAGGGATTACCGGAAAAAACACCTTGTGGGAGCGGTCAACCCGTGTGCCGCTGATCTTTGCCGGGCCGGGCGTGTCGGCCGGGGCCAGGTCCTCTCAGCCGGTGGAGTCGCTGGACATCTATCCAACGCTGGCGGAGATGGCCGGGCTGCCGGAGAAACCGGAACTTGAAGGTATATCGATTGTCCCGCAGCTGCAGGATGCGCATGTACCACGTGAACGGCCGGCGATCACAACATCAAACCCCGGCAATCACAGCGTGCGGTCGCAGCGATGGCGCTATATTCGGTATGCCAATGGCTCGCAAGAGCTTTATGACCACTACCGCGATCCCTACGAGTGGATCAACCTTGCCGGTAATCCTGATTATGCTGATATCATCGATGAACATGCACGCTGGTTACCCGAATATAGTGAACCCCATGTTCCCGGCAGTCAGCATCGTGTGCTGTGGGAAGAAGACGGGACATGGTACTGGGAAGGAGAACCGATAGATTTTGATGAACTGATTCGCTGAAAGTACCTCTAAAATAAATGCAGTGATGTGTAAATCGTTATAAGCTATTATAATCAATACATTTCCAACGTATTTGTTTGAAATATCAGAAATTAAACTAATTGGTTACTTATGAAGGAGAAATACTTTGTAGGTTCCCAGGCAAATTAAAATTAATCCGACAGCAGAGATGATTTTCAAAATGTGTAATAAATTATGGTTCAACTTTATTTTGATTTCTTGTATCACCCTTTTCAT
Source organism: Balneolaceae bacterium (assembly GCA_041686215.1). Classification (GTDB taxonomy): domain Bacteria; phylum Bacteroidota; class Rhodothermia; order Balneolales; family Balneolaceae; genus SW132. The sequence goes on from JAWLEH010000116.1 coordinate 2,147, forward strand.
TGGCTGTCAAAATAAATCTGAATCTGATAATCGGCCTAACATCATATTTATTTTTGCTGATGACCATGCCAGCCATGCCGTCAGTGCATATGGATCTCAAATCATTGAAACCCCCAATATCGATCGTCTTGCTGATGAGGGTATTCTCTTTGAAAATGCCTTTGTAACAAATTCAATATGTGCTCCGAGCCGGGCGGTACTGTTAACCGGTATTCACAGCCACGTCAACGGACAACTTACCAACGCCCAGGTCTTTGATGGCAGTCAAACAACATATCCGAAGATGCTGCAACGTGCAGGATATCAGACGGCTATGATTGGCAAATGGCATCTTCGCAGTGATCCAACAGGATATGATCACTGGGATATCCTGCCGGGACAAGGGGATTACTATAATCCCGATTTTATTACTCCGGACGGGGAAACCAACATTGAAGGTTATGTAACAGATATCATCACAGATAAAGTGATTGAATGGGTTGAATCGGAACGCAATCCAGACCAACCCTTTATGATTAATTATCATCATAAAGCCCCGCACCGTAACTGGAAACCCAGCCCGGAACAATTGACTCTTTTTGACGATGTCACGATTCCGGAACCATCAACCCTTTATGCAAATTGGTCGGGAGAACTTTCTGATCATGAAAATGACGCAGGTCCTGAAAAACAAGGATATGATCGTACGTCGGCTGTACAAACCCAGGAAATGACCCTGATGGAACATTTCAGCCCGGCATGGGATCTTAAATTTCCACCGGATAAAGTAGAAGGTGAATGGCTCAGTGAAATTTGGAGCAATAAATATAACCGGTTTACAGAAGAACAGAAGGAGGCCTGGGATGCCGTATATGGAGAATATTACAGGGAATTTAATGAGAAAGATTTGGAAGGTAAAGAACGTCTCAGCTGGATCTATCAACGGTATATAAAAGATTACTTGTCAACAATTACTTCCATTGACGACAATCTCGGCCGGCTGCTTGAGTACCTGGATGAGACGGGATTGGCGGATAATACCGTTGTAGTCTATACGTCCGATCAGGGGTTTTTCCTGGGCGACCACGGGTGGTATGACAAGCGATGGATGTATGAAAAATCCCTTCATATTCCACTGGTAGTTCGCTGGCCGGATGGGATCGAACCCGGGACTGTAGATGATAATATGGTTCAGAATCTTGATTTTGCTCCGACACTGATAGATCTGGCCGGGCTGAATGTGCCGGATGAATTCCAGGGCAGGAGTTTGCTGCCTCTTTTGGAGGGACAGTCCCCGGGCGATTGGCGTGAATCGATCTATTACCACTATTACGAATACCCCGGCCCTCATGCCGTACAGAAACATTACGGTATACGTACAAACAGGTATAAACTGATTCATTACTATGAGATTGATGAATGGGAATTATTTGATTTATATGAGGATCCTGATGAACTGGATAGTATTTATACTGATGAGACCTATTCTGAAATTGTAAGCGAATTGAAAGATGAACTGGAGCGACTCCGGAATGAGTACCGCGTTCCGGAGAATGACCCTATGTGATTTACGAATTTCTGGCGGATTGTTCCAATTCTTCCCAAATAACATTTTGAATTTACCTTCATTTAACTCAACCAAACAACCGTATTTAATGGATCATGAATGCGGGGCATACGTGTTAAAAGGTGCAGTCACCGCCTGCACAAGTCAGCGGCAGGATAGTTGAAAAGCCTCCGGAAATTTACACGTATTTTTTTACCCAACCCGCACAAATCAACACAGGGCCGTAAATTTTGGCATTACCCGAATTTCTTGTTGAGTTATGCGGGCTTAATCGAACTGCCACCGCCAACTGATTCGACAGTTCATCTTTGGAAGGTCAAAATGCTCGAAGTAGACGGAGTAAAGTGCTATGGATTTTTTAACATTAATTGCTCAGCTTTTCATGGGTCGAATCACGGCCCTTTTCTCCTCCTGAAAAATGTATACTTTATCTACTGATTTGATGTAATTCAGCATCCATAAACTTGAACAACTGATCGATATGAAAAGAACCTCACTTCTGTTACTCCTGTTATTTCTGCCGGTTTCCCTTTTTTCACAGCCAATTATAGTTCCGCTATGGGAGGATACACCGCCGCTTCAGACAAGTACAGAGCTTGAGGAAGAACATATTCAGGAGGATATTCTTCGAATCAGTAATGTCCAGAAACCAACGCTCGAAGTATTTCTGCCAGATAAGCATCCTGCTACGGGACAAGGCGTGCTGATTTTTCCGGGAGGAGGATATACCATTCTGGCTTACGAGTGGGAAGGAACAGAATTTGCAAAATGGTTAAATAGTCATGGTATTGCAGGAATTGTAGTGAAATATCGACTTCCGCTGTCAGAATCACTGACGAATTCTAAAGAGGTGCCTCTTCTGGATGCACAGCGGGCTATTCGGATGGTTCGGCACCATGCCAGTGAGTGGGGACTGAATCAGGGACAAATTGGAATTATGGGCTTTTCGGCCGGTGGACACCTTGCATCCACTCTCAGTACTCAATTTGATCACTCTATAGATCGTGAGACAGACAATATCGACACCCTTGCGGCCCGACCTGATTTCTCCATATTAGTTTATCCGGTCATTTCTTTTCGGGATGCAGGAGCACATTCGGGATCGCGAAGAAATTTGCTGGGGGAAAGTCCATCACAGGAGATGATCGACCGATTTTCAAGTGAACTGAACGTGACTGACGAAACCCCGCCAACATTATTAGTTCATAGCCAGGATGATCAGGTCGTGCCTGTGGAGAACAGCTTTCTATACTATAACGCCCTGCATAAGCATGGCGTAAATGCGTCTATGCATATTTATCCCAGTGGTGGCCACGGCTTTGCATTTGGCAACGGTAGAGGAACTGTTGAAGGTTGGACATCGGTTTTGCTGGAGTGGTTAAAAGCGCTGGATTAAAAACCGTGAAATATCAGCCCTAATTATTTGGTGTTTGATAGCTGGTTTTCCTTTCCATCTTACGTCAGGACGCTCAGCAAGCATCTGCCTTTGTTTTGCATGCTCAAGGAACTGCCAAGTATCCCTTTCTTTATGGCCAGCAAGGTTGAGGTGTGTAGCTACGCCGCGGTAATAGCCGATACCGGCATCGTATATATGAGGCTGGCCTATTACCGTCGCCAGCAAACCGCCGACAAAACCAATCCGGACTTCTTACGTTCTTTTCCGGGAAACTGAAAATCATAAACATCCGCTTTGTCTGCAAATCATTTGTTTAGAGCCTGTTGAGCTGCTGCTAAGCAGAGGGCAGGTAGGACTCTGCGCCAAAGTGGTGGAGCTAACCGGCTAAATCTGCGACCGACCCCCTATGCTATTCGATAGAATTACAATGTCTTTCACCGAACACCGAAAGTTGAGTAATGAGATGGATTCGAAATTCTATATACATGTTACGCAGCATAATATGTATAATCACTGAAGCCGGAAAAAGACAAAGATGTCTCTGAAACACTGACCTTGGGCTATTACAATGTCTAATCAGGCTTTATAAATACTTGAGAATAAAATTTAATTCCGTTAATTATGAATTAAGCAGGAAATGGTTTTAGCCCTTTCAGTCCAAATCAATAGAAATCTAACAGAGGCGCTGTTATAATTATGAACCAGATACACATAGTGGGAGTGAGCCCGCGTTCCGGCACTACTTTATTGGCAGTGACAATGAAAACCTGTTTTGCCATAGACTACTGTACACCCCACGAGGAGCGTTTGTTTACACGTCCTGCCTATAAAACTAATACTTTTATAACCAAGAGGCCTGCAGATATTATGATTGCGGGTCCAAGTTTAAAAGTCGACCCAAACCTCTATGTGATCTGTATGATACGTGATCCACGTGATATTATTTGCAGCATACATCAAAAGAATCCGAACCAGTATTGGGCAGGTTTAAAGTTTTGGAACGTTTATAGTAAAAAGGTGAGAAAATTAGAATCTCATGACAGGTTTATTGCGATTCGTTATGAGCAGCTTGTTTCAAATCCTGATCACGTTCAGGATGTTTTAACTCGGAAAATACCCTTTCTCAAAAAAATCGTACCGTTTAGCAAATATCATATAGCGGCTGAAGTATCTGATTCAGCAAAACAAGCTTTAAAAAGTCTTCGGCCTATAAAACCAACAAGTGTTGAAAAATGGAAAAAACATAAAGAAAGGATTGCCGGTCAGATTAAGAAACATGGTTCCATTTCTGAAGATCTTATTACTTTTGGCTATGAAGATGATGACCAATGGATAAATGAATTGGAAGGTATTGAACCGGATTTATCTGAAAGCCATCATAAAGAGTATATGACGGTTAAAAAACGACTGGGTTTGAGTCTAGGAAAGTATGTGGAGGCCGCCCGGCGTATTATTGAACAAATTGTTGGGTTCAGAATAAGAATTACACATCCTCAAAAATGGGTTTAACTCAAATCCCACCTGGTTTAGATAACTAATCGACCCTGTATGTGAAAGTATATGGAGTATATAACGGACCACTGTTGCAAGAAGTTAAATTCGCAACTATTTAGTATCTATGCTTCACAATACCCCCCCATAGCAAAAATCGAAATGAAACACCTGCAATTAAGGCCCGAAGACCATCAGGCATTAAAGAAGTTCATTCGAAGTGGTACAAAGAATACACGTGAAATTAATCGAGCTTATATATTGCTGTGGCTTAAGAAAGGCAAGAAAATAGCTGGAATTGAGGATTTTATAGAGCTTGAGCGAACACCCATCTGGAGGACAACGAAAAATGATTTTGAAGAAGGTCTGGATAATGCGATCAAAGATAATCCCGGCTCCGGGCAACTTATAAGCTATGAGTAAAAGCAGGAAGCCGAAAGAGATGGACGTTGGAATTACTAACCAGTAAGGCGAAAAAACAACAAGTCCTGGAAACTATAAACCGGGAAAGATGCTAAAAAAAGAAAGTGAACTTTGGTTAAAGGAGATGCGGTATGTTGTCAAAATTACAGCTGAATATCTCCGTCGGATGTAGTGTCTGTTGGATCTGTACCAAGAAGAGCTTAATCCATTGAACTTGGTGGTTTGTGTGGAAGAGAAAAGCAAATAGCTTCTTAAAAGAACTGCGAAAGCCTTCTGCCATGAAGCCCGGACGTATCGAAAAACATGATTATGAGTACAAATGAAGTGGATCCAGGAACATTTTAGTTGCCGTCGAACCCAAAGCAGACTAACGAACCCCCGTGCCACTTCCCGACTCTACCCAAGAAATTCTTTGCTCAGCAAAATTAGTGTGAAATATCCGGGCTAACTGGCAAGCAGCACAGGGCTTTCAGCACTGTCGAGGATAAGTTCCAGGACATTGCGCTTGGTGAACCGTTTGTTTTTTGGCAGGATCAGTATGCCGCCTTGAAGCCTGTTCACCAGGAACAGGAATCGCCCCATGTCGGACTGCTTAAGTGTGACGATTTGCGCATCATTACTGGTGTTCAGTTCCTCATCGAGGGTTTTCCCCTGACTTTTGAATGGAAATGCTTCTGAAATGTCAATCACGGTCAAATTAGTCTCATTCTTTTCGGCTATGTCAGATGCAAGAGATAGACCGGAAACACTTCGTTTTGACCCATCAAATACCACAGTTGGAGAACGCTCTGGCGTATAGCTTTTCTGAAGAATCAGCACGGGTTTTTCGGCTGTCTGCAGAACGGTTAATGCGGTACTTCCAATTTTTTTGGATCTTGATTTTGAATAAGATCGTCCACGGGTTCCAATGGTTATGATATCGGAATGTTTAGCCGCCTCCAGAATTTTCTCGGCCGCTACCCCCTTAGCGGAGCTCCAGGTATAGGAAAGCTCATGCTGTCTTGATATCAGTTCAAAGTGCCGCCGAATTGTCCTCTCAAGAGATCGGATCTCCTGCTCGATCATTTGTCCGCCGACTGAAGAAATCCTCCCGGTTAATTCATCTACCTCAATAAGCGATGGCAGTTTACTAAGGCGAAGCCATTTGTCGTCCCGAACGAAAATACCGTGAATATCAGCCTGTAAAAGTTGAGCGATTAGCGCGGCAGATTCAAGCGCTGTACGGCTGTGGTAAGAGTGGTCGAGAGCTACCAGTATCTCCTTAAGCTTTTCGGAATTATCGACTGAGTCATTCATGGTTAATCTTCCCCGTTTTCGGAGATCATAAATTCACGTCTTTTGTTGGCAAATTGATTGAGGCGTTCCATCACTTTGAAGTTAATAGTTCCTTCGGGATAATTTCCATCAGCGTCGGGTTCGCCCATGTCGAGTCCCGTAAGAATTTCCATCCCTTCATCTACCGTTTCAACAGAGTAAATATGAAATTTCTCATTCTCTGCAGCTTCCCGGACATCTTTTCGAAGCATCAGGTTTTTTTCGTTGGCCTGTGGAATCAAAACGCCCTGATCGCCGGTAAGTCCCCGCTTTTTGCAAATATCAAAGTAGCCTTCAATTTTCTCATTTACGCCACCAATAGGCTGCACTTTCCCGTGTTGATTAACGGAGCCAGTGACGCTGAAGGATTGTTTAATGGGAATATTCCCGATGGATGAGAGCAATGCGTAGAGCTCGGCTGAAGAAGCACTGTCCCCATCAATATTGGAGTAAGACTGTTCAAACACTATACTTGCCGAGAGTGACAGCGGTCGGTTTTTGGCGTATCGCTCGCCCAGGAAACCTTTTAATATCAGTACGCCTTTCGAGTGGATGGGGCCGCTCATTTCAACTTCGCGTTCAATATCCATAATATCACCTTTGCCAAGCTGTACACGCGCTGTTATGCGCGTGGGGCGCCCAAAGGTGCTGTTGCCAATCATAGAGACAGACAGCCCGTTGACTTGACCGGTCTGCTCGCCCTCGGTATCAATGAATACATAATCTCGGTTGATGGCTTCCTGGATTTTATCTTTCAGCCGGCCGGACCGGTAAATTTTATGTTCAATGGCTTTTTCAACATCTTCAAGCTGAACAATATCATGGTCATTCTTTTTCGCCCAGTGATTCGATTCAATCAGAAGATCAACAATCTCGCCGGTTTTAGCTGAAAGTTTTTCACTGTCGCCGGCCAGTCGTGCGCTCTGTTCAATAACCCGTCCAACAGCGTATTTATCAAAGTGGGAAAGCTCATTCTTTTTAATCAGGCCTGCAAGCAGCTGAACATACTGATCATGATTATTACTGTCGCGGTCTATCTCGTCTTCAAAATCAGCTTCTACCTTAAATAGTGATTTGAATTCGGGGTCGAGTTCGCAAAGTAGATAGTACAGCAACCGTTCACCAATCAGAACAACCTTCACGTCAAGGTCAATCGGCTCGGGTTCCAGGGATACCGTGCTGATGAGGCTGTACGACTCACCCAGGGATTCAATTTTGAGCTCACCTGACTTCAGCGCCCGTTTCAGCCCTTCCCAGGCAAAGGGTTCCATAATCACATTCCGTGCATGTAAAATCAGGTAGCCTCCGTTTGCCTTGTGAAAGGCTCCGGGTTTTATCAGGTTAAAATTAGTGGTGAGAGCGCCCATCCTGGACTGATACTCTACCTTGCCCATCAGGTTCTTATAATTGGGATTATCTTCATGTATAACCGGCGCTCCGTCAGTGTCGCCGTGATCAACCAGCACGTTCACTTTATACCGGTCTAAAACAGGATTTTGACTCGCATCCGCCTGTTGCTGCGATTGTTGTCCGCCACCCGCTAAAGCCATCATCGGATTTTGCTGACCCTGCGGGTTCATAATTTTTTGCACATTATCGACGATATCAATCTCTACGTCGTCTAAAAAATCCTGAACCTCTTCCAGATCAGAAAATTCATCGCGAACTTTTTTGAATAACTCTTTAATGGCGTTGGTTGCAATCTCCTTATCCAGCTTCTTCTGTTCATCCCGGATTTCCCGTTTGTTGGACGGCATTTTCTGGATGATTTTCTGAAGCTCTTGCTGCAGTTTCCTGGTCTCCTGCTCAAGGCGTTCTTTCTCCTCATCAGACAGTTTCTGTAAATCTTCATTGTCCATCAGATCACCGTCTTTCATCGGTGTAAAGGTGAAGCCGGCGGGAGTACGGACTAAAGCCAGCCCTTTTTCTTTGGCTTTTTCCTGCAATTTCTCAAACGACTCATCCTGATCTTGCTGCAGCCTGTTTTTGAGTGATTGCTTTCTGTTTTGATACTCTTCGGTTTCAAACGATGATCGCAGTGTCGGTACAAGATCTTCAACCAATTGATCCATCATCTCTTTAAGCTTCATACCTCTGCCGGCAGGTACTTTCAAGACTCCGGGCTTGTATCGGTCATCAAAATTATTAGTGTAGCAAATGTCAGGCGGAGTTTGCCTGTCTTTGGCTTTTTGCTCCATGAACTGCCTGATATGGCTCAGCCTGTTTGTCTCATTCGGGCCAAGAGCAAAAATATTGTAGCCGTCTTTTGGAATATCAACCCCAAGCTCCATCGAAGAAGACAATCTTTCCTGACCTATTATAGTTGTTGTGTCTGAAATATCTTCTGTGGTATCAAAATCTAACGTCCCGGTTTCGCACGCCAAAATTAACTTCTCGTTCGT
>JAWLEH010000019.1:0-8189 GCA_041686215.1 Balneolaceae bacterium
ATTTTTAAACTACATAAAATTATGGGTCGAAATTGAATGCGACATACCTGCCGGATTCATACTCTCTTCTAACCACCTGAAATACCTCTACATTCAGTTTATCCCAAAGAGGTTCTGAACAGAATAATAGCATTATTGAGCAGTGTTCAACCCATCTCCAAGAGAGCATCAAAGATAGGGTTTTTTGTGAAAAGGTTGAAACTCTTAAATCATTTTTTTCAATCTCTTCTCTGCGAATGATTCTTTATCTTATCTGGCTGTAAAACCATTTGAATCACAACTAAAAGAAAGCGACAGACCAAAAGAATGGCAAAACGAATCACGGACAGAGATAAAGATTATTCGCAATGGTATCTCGATGTAGTAAAAGAGGCAAAACTGGCGGACCACTCCCCGGTTCGCGGCTGTATGGTAATCCGTCCGCACGGGTTTGCTCTCTGGGAAAATATGAAGGCAGCACTCGACGGCATGTTCAAAGAAACAGGTCACGAAAATGCTTACTTCCCGCTGTTCATCCCGAAATCATTCCTGTCAAAAGAGGCGCAGCATGTAGAGGGATTCGCTAAAGAGTGTGCGGTTGTAACACACAGCCGGCTTAAGAGTGTGGATAATGGTGTAGAGGTGGACCCTGAATCCAAACTGGAAGAAGAACTTATTGTACGCCCCACTTCGGAAACAATCATCTGGGATTCTTACCGAAATTGGATTCAATCCTACCGGGATTTACCGATTCTGATCAACCAGTGGGCAAACGTGGTTCGATGGGAGATGCGTACCCGCCTGTTTTTGCGAACCATGGAATTTCTCTGGCAGGAAGGCCACACCGCGCACGCCACGAAAGAAGAAGCCGTTGAAGAGACCGAACGCATGCTGGATGTGTACAAAACATTTGCCGAAGATTATATGGCCATGCCTGTGATCACCGGTAAAAAAACAGAATCTGAACGGTTTGCCGGCGCCGAAGAAACCTACTGCATCGAAGCGATGATGCAGGACGGAAAAGCTTTGCAGGCAGGAACCTCGCATTTCCTTGGACAAAATTTCGCAAAAGCATTTGATGTAAAGTTCCAAAGTAAAGATGGACAGCACGAGTATGTTTGGGCAACCAGCTGGGGAGTTTCAACCCGGTTGGTGGGCGGACTTATCATGACTCACTCCGACGACAACGGACTGGTTCTCCCGCCAAAACTTGCGCCTGAACAGGTGGTTGTAGTTCCGATTTTCAGAAATGATGAACAAAAATCGGAGGTTCTGGAATACGCTCAGCCGATCATCGACGAGCTGAAAAAGCTTGGCATCCGCGTGAAAATGGATCACAGGGAGAACTATAATCCCGGCTATAAATTTGCCGAACACGAGGCTCAGGGCGTTCCGTTACGCCTGGCCATTGGTCCCCGCGACATTGAAAATAACAATGTGGAGCTTGCACGGCGCGATACGCTTGAGAAAAATATCGTTTCCCGTGATGGAATTGCGGAAAAAATCGAGGATCTTCTAAGTCAGATTCAAACCGATCTTTATGATGCGGCAAATGACCACATGAACAGTCGTACACGGCATGTTGACAGCTATGAAGAGTTTAAAGAAGAGATTGAGGAAGGCGGCTTTATTTATGCGCACTGGGATGGCACGGCCGAAACTGAGGAAAAAATCAAAGAAGAAACGAAAGCAACCATTCGCTGTATCCCTCTGAAACCAGCTTCCGGACCGGGTAGATGCATGGTCACAGGGAATCCTTCGGAGCAAATGGTGCTGTTTGCAAGGTCTTATTGATGAAATTGTTTATCTCTTTAACCAAAGATAGCTATGTCAATTTATTCACCTGAAAATCTCTTTCTGAGGCTTACGACCCGAGAGCAAAGCCGCTCGCTTGATGAACAGACTATTCAGGCATTTGGCCTCAGTGGATCCCTGCTTATGGAAATTGCCGGGATGAAAGCAGCTGAGTATATTCGCGATCAAACCGGTGACAACAAGCACGGTGTCTTTATTTGCGGAAAAGGAAACAATGCCGGGGATGCCTTTGTAGCTGCCCGGTATCTTCTTGAACGGGCTTCTCATTCAGCGGACATCCGGCTGGTTTCGGGAGACGCCAACCTATCGCCTGATGCCGCTAAAAATCTTGAACTACTCAGAAAGCTGAAAGAAAACGGGGCGGAAGTAACTATCAGCACGAAAACACCCGATTTATCGTCCGCTACTTATCACTATGGAGTTGATGGTATGATAGGAACGGGCTTAACCAGCGATTTGCGGTCGCCTCTAACCGCCCGGGTCTCAGATCTGAATCAGTCCCGGCTTACAATTTTTGCGATGGATATTCCTACCGGGCTCCACTGCGATTCAGGCCGTATTTTAGGCAGCTGTGTAAAAGCTGATCACACCCTCACATTTGGCACCAATAAAACAGGGTTTTACATGGGCCGCGGCCCCGAAATGACCGGCAGCCTGTTCCTCGCTGACCTCCCATTCCCAAAGTATTTGCGGGAACACAAGGCTGTTTTAATTGGCAATGACCTTTCCGAAGAGCTTCCGGATCACACTGCTGCTGCAGCTCACAAATATGAAAAAGGGACCGTGCACATTGTTGCCGGTTCAGCGGGCATGACCGGTGCTGCAATGATGGCTGCTAAGAGTGCCTGGGCTGCAGGTGCCGGTGCTGTGTTTCTGTATGCTCCCAAAGGCATACTTCAAGTATATGAAATTAGTTTGCCCCAGATTATCAAAGTCCCCGTGGGTGAGCCAGATGATACTCACTTTAAACCTTTTCATGTTTCAGATATTCTTGCAAAAATTTCCGACAAAAAAGGTCCTGTTTTGGCCGGCCCGGGCCTTGGCAACGCAGATGAGACCCGCACGGGTCTCGCCGAGTTACTGAATCAGGTTGAATCACCGGTAATTTTGGATGCCGACGGACTTGCCGCCTGGCAGCAAAGCAGCTCTGCAAAACCTTCCGGATGGATTTTGACACCACATCCCGGTGAACTTAAAAACTATCTGAATATCTCATCAGCCGATGACTTCAGCCGGTTATCCGGAATTCAAAAATTAGCAGACTCTTCTGGGTGCCACATCCTCTCTAAAGGGTCTCCCACATTTTATGTGTCAGCCGACGGTGCTGCTTTTATTACAGGATACGACACCAGCATATTTGCACGAGCCGGTTTTGGCGATGTTCTTGCGGGAACAATTGCCGGTAAACTGGCTGTAAGTAAACCTTATGACGCTGACAGGTCAGTTGTTAGCGCACTTATTGATACTCATAAGGCTATTCAACATATACCTGACGCGGAACCCAAGGATATTTATGATAGGTAAATCCATTGCATTTCTTGCCGGTAAAAAATATATCGTTTACTCACTTTTTGCCGCTATTACTCTGGCTACTCTTATGCTAACACTGCTTCCGCCAGATAATTTGCAGAATGAAAAACTGTTTCAATATGATAAGCTGGGGCACTTTTTAATGTTTTTTGGCTGGAGTTTTATGTTCGGTTTTTCGCTCATTATCAACGGAAAGAAAAAATCACCACTTGTTTTAATTTTCATTGCGGGCACCCTGTTTGGTCTGTCTATCGAATTTCTGCAGGAACTTTTACCCTATGGCAGGACAGCCAGTTTAGGTGATGCTGCCGCTGATGCTGCCGGTAGTTTTTTTGCTGTACTTTTGCTTTGGTGGATGAAAAGCCATTATAAAAACCATCTTAGCTTATCAAACGGAAAAAATACTATTTAGGGTGGGAACTCGTTGGAAACTTAGCAGTAAAACGTGTATACTCTGAGAGTTGCAAACTTTAAACTCTATACTCTGTTATGGAAAGAAAAAAACCAGATGCCGATTTAAGAAAATACTACACTGTTTTTCTTCAACTTGGCCTTATCTTAGCGCTTGGAATCTTTATCGTAGCCGTTAAGGTAGATCTCACCTCAGTTCAGCCCGAAGAAGTTCAACTGGATGAGCAGGATGTTGTTGAAATGGAAGAAATTATTCAAACCCGCCAAATCGAAACCCCCCCCCCGCCACCTCGTCCCCCTGTCCCTGTAGAAGTACCAAATGATGAAATTATTGACGATGTGGATATCGACATTTCTGCGGACTGGGATCTTGATGATCGCATGGAAATGCCTCCGCCACCTGAAGAAGAAGAGGAAGAGGAAGAAGATTTCTTTGTTGTTGTTGAGGAAATGCCCGAATTGATTGGCGGACTTGCTTCCATCCAAAGTGAAATTGAATACCCTGAAATGGCCCGAAGAGCCGGAATTGAAGGCCGTGTTTATGTTCAGTTTATCGTGAATGAGCAAGGCGAAGTCGAAGATCCGCAGGTAATACGTGGAATCGGCGGTGGTGCTGATGAAGAAGCACTTCGTGCAGTACGTCAGGCTAAATTTAAGCCGGGCATGCAGCGAGGCCGTCCTGTAAGAGTTCAGTACAGTCTTCCCGTTGTATTTAGATTACAGAACTGATAACTCTTTTCGTAAAAAACTTGCAAAGGCTTACCGAATCAAATTGGTAAGCCTTTTTTTTACCATAATATCTTTATCGTCAATTTGCCTAAGTCATCTTGTGCTTTCCGGGAATTCAGTAAATTCATAAAATGAGTCTACTCCGAAAAGTCATCCGTTCTGAAAATTAGTAGCTCAAGCTTACATAATGTAGATTTAGTTGTTTCGAACTCACCACATCCCCTCTCTAAAGAATCAGAGAGGGGCTTATGGTCTAAAATATTTAAGCTTGTAACAGAGATCTGTTCTTTATTTGACTTTTCGGAGTGGGCTCATACAATGAATGTTCATAAAAAGAGATTTGCCGGTTAGAATCACTTCTAAGGTAATTGAACCAACCTCTGCAATAACCTTGATACATTAAATAACTCCTTCTTTTTTTAACAGAAACTTTTTTGAACGCTGCAATAAAAATATTGCTTACTATTCACTGAACAGCAAAACTTGCTTTTTTACCTTTGAACATGAAATTGTACTGGCTAATGGGCCTTTTGGCGCTTGCCGCAATAATTTTAGCTCTTATGATTTTTGGTCCGTTGAGAGGAACTACAAACAGTGATTTCCCCGATGCCTGGCAACCGGATGATACAAACACGATTCCGCCCTGTCCGTCATCACCAAATTGCGTTCGTCTTTCAATTCCTGTTCAAACACCGGCAGATGAATTTATACTGGAGGCACGGCAGGCACTCGAGCGAATGAATGCTGAAAGTATACAAAGAGATCCAGAATCACTGTCAATAGAAGCAATTTTTAAAATTCCAATATTTGGATTTCGGGACAACTTCGACATTCGGATCTCTAATTCTGGGCCCGATGGCGGGTCAATAATTCATATCGCCAGCCGTAGCAATGAAGGCTATAGTGATCTTGGTGTAAACAGAAGACGCGTCCTGGGATTCTTACAAGAACTTTCAATAACAAATCCAAACCTCTGATCTTTCTATTGTGTCTAAACTCTCGATAACACTTGGTACAGTCATGATTTTACTGGGAATTATATCTTATATAGCAACCGGAGCTGCCAGCGTTACTGCACTGATACCGGCATTTTTCGGTATAGTATTTATCGGTCTTGGAATACTCGGTGTTAAGAGTGAATCAATGCGTAAACATGCCATGCACGCGGCTCTGCTGCTTGCAATCCTTGCAGTTGGTGGTTCATTTGGTGGACTCATGGGAGTGTTGGGAGTACTTGGCGGAAATGAACTTGAAAGGCCTGCTGCAGCTTACTCACAAGCGGTTATGGCTCTTTTGTGTATTGGTTTTATCGTTACAGGAGTTCGTTCATTTATTACTGCACGAAAAGAGAGAGAAGAAAACTCAGACGGGTAAGTATTATTTCAAGATTAGTGCATTCCCCTTTTAAATAATCCACCAAAACACTGAATATCCCGTTATTTCTACCTGAAGCGTTCCAAACGACATAGGGATTCTAAACCTGGACCTGACCTTCAGGAAATTTTCTGCGTAACGTGGTTTAACCGCCCCAAAAAAAGTGCTTAAAGCATTCAGGAGTACACACTGGGTAGGATATCCCGGATCGGGGCCGGGATGACGGAATGGTTAACTTTTCGCAATACCACGCTTTTTTTGACAACCTCATCTCTACTGCTCTGCAAATACCGGCTCTTCAAAGTTAGCAGATCCCTGCTCAAAAGCCGGGATGACTTCTATGAAGAATAATACCCGCAAGATTTCCTGCTGACTTTTGAAAAATTTTATATATGAATCACATCTCAGGAGTATAATCCGTCTGTGTGGTTTTAAATCTTTTACCTTTCCGTGAATATTTATCGGCTCTGATACGGTATATTTTGACTAAATAAATTTCTCTTACCGTTTATGATGCTCCGTTATTTTATTGTCCTTTTCCCGTTGATTGTATTCATCTTTACCTCGTGCAGTGATTCCAATTTTCAGGTGCCCCAAAACGCAAACCAGATTCAACCACTCCTGGTTGGAGACTCCATACCGGATATTACGGTATCTGATATTCACGGTGATAAAGTGAACCTGGCCGCTGAAAGTACCCGCCCAACGTTATTTGTTTTCTATCGCGGAGGCTGGTGTCCGTTCTGTTCTGCAGAGCTCGCTGAAATTGCCAAAATTGAAGAAGAAATTTACCGTCTCGGTATTCAAATTGTTGCTATCAGTCCTGACCGTCCTGAGTTTTTGAGGCAAACATCAAATGAACTGGGAATTGATTATACACTTCTCTCCGACAGCCCGATGGATGCGGCAAAATCATTTGGAGTTGCCTTCCGGTTAGATACCGAAACAATTGAGCAATACCGTCAAAACGGTTGGGACCTTGAAGAACGAACAGGGTACGACCACTACCTGCTGCCGGTTCCCGCAGTCTTTCTTGCCAACGAAATGGGAAAAATAGAATTCCAGTACGTTACCCCTGATTACAAGACGCGACTCGATCATACTGTTCTACTTGCTGCCGCAAGGGCCATGGCAGATTCCTCCTGACTCTGTCTCTGTAATTTGGCATTCACGTTTTGTATCTTTACGGCATGCAAAATGAACATCCCGTCTCCGAAAAAACCGATTTAAAATCTCTCACTTCCGACCAACTCGCCAGCTATTGCGAGGAACTTGGCCTGCAAAGTTACCGGGCCGATCAGCTCTACCAGTGGCTCTATCAAAAAGGAGCATCTTCATTTGAGGAGATGACTAACTTATCGAAAGATCTCCGGGCAAAACTGGATGAACTTGCCGAGGTTCGACGCATATCTATTCACAGCAGGCAACAATCAAAAGATGGCACCATAAAGTTTTTGTTTGAACTGGACGGGCCTGAGGGCCATAAAGTAGAAGCCGTTCTGATTCCAGACTTCTATCCAGACGGAACCCCCAACCGCCTCACCGTCTGTGTTTCATCGCAGGTCGGTTGTATGTTTGGCTGTTCATTCTGCGCAACCGGCAAAATGGGGTTTTTCAGAAATCTGAGTCACGGCGAAATCGTTGACCAGGTTCAGATCATTAATGAAATTTCAGAGGAGGTATTTGAGAAAAAGATTACCAATATAGTGTATATGGGAATGGGTGAGCCAATGCACAATTTCAAAGCTGTCACGGAATCAGCCCGAATCCTTACACATCCGTTGAGTCTTGATCTGTCACCCCGCCGCCTTACAATCTCCACGGTGGGATTAACCAAGCAGATAAAACAGCTTGCTGATCTTGATCTTGGTGTAAATCTTGCCATTTCACTTCACGCGGCAGATGATGAAAAACGGGACCAGATTATGCCGATTAACAGCAGTCTGAATCTTGAAAAACTGGAAGAGTCCGTCCGCTACTTTTTTGAAGAAACAGGACTATCTATCACTTACGAGTACCTGCTGTTTGATCACTTCAACGACAGCACAGAGGATGCAGAAAAACTGGCCCAAATCGTCCGCTGGGTTCCCTCAAAAGTGAATATCATCATGTACAACAACGTAGAAGGTGTTGAGTTGCAGCGGGCTAAAGAGAAACGGCTTGATCGGTTTATGCAGCATCTTATAAAGCGGCAGGTAACGGCAACTGTACGCCGAAGCCGCGGGGATGATATTGATGCTGGATGCGGTCAGCTTGCGATAAGAGAGGGACAGGAAAAAGGGAAAAGCATGGCGAAGGAGGTCCTGAGTCCTGAGTCCTGAGTCCTGAGTCCTGAGTCCTGAGTCCTGAGT
>JAWLEH010000019.1:8289-15511 GCA_041686215.1 Balneolaceae bacterium
GTCCTGAGTCCTGAGTCCTGAGTCCTGAGTCCTGAGTCCTGAGTCCTGAGTAAAAAGGATCTAATTATCTGCAGGTAAGGTCAAATTAAATTTCGATTTTAGGCGATACAATACTCGGTTGAACCTACAAATTTTGCCTGAATCCACAAACGCTGACAGTATCCTAAAATGTTTAATTGTGCTGGCAGGACGGTGAACCACCTTACGATTAAATACTCATGTCTCAGTGTATCAAATCAAAGATCCTGTTAAACCGGGGGATCCACCGTTCGCCATCCCATGAGAAATAGATCAGGCTGGCCTTTCCGATCACATGATCTTCCGGTACAAACCCCCAAAAACGGCTGTCCTCGCTATCGTCACGGTTATCTCCCATCATAAAGTAGTAGTTCTTTTGGATGGTGTATTGATTTGTCTCCTCTCCGTTGATTGTAAAATTATCGCCGTTTTTCTGAACCGAATTTCGTTCATACCGGGTTATTACATCCTGGTATACATGCCAGTTATCATCGGTGAGCGTTACTTCCTGTCCAGCCGCAGGCACCTGGAATTCTTCCATATTATCGTGGTTCAAAAATCCTTCTGAAAAGTTAAAGGGCCGCCTGCTGAATTCATTAAAATCATCCGGCAGTACAAAAGGATCCACATTCCTCACCTCGTTCCATTCACTCACTTCAGAAGCAATATCTTCCGTCATATTTATGATATGCACTCCATCACCGCTCTGTACAATACGTCCGCCGGCTTCGCGAATTTTTGACGGGCTTAAACGTATTCTTTCCCGAACCTGAACACGGTAGTGCTGCATCATGGGATCAAATTGTTCACCCACTTCTCCATTTACATAAAGCACTTTATCCTCAATTCGTAACTCATCTCCCGGCATTCCTACAGCACGTTTAATATAGTTCGTCTTCATGGAGGTGGGAGCAACATCAATCGGATAGTTAAATACAACAATATCATTACGTTCAACATCGGTATATCCGGGAATGCGGAACCATGGAAGATCTATACCGGGCACATAGATGTCGGTAAAGGGTACCGACAGTGTCATCGGCGTTCTGGGACCATACGCAAGCTTCGACACAATCAGAAAATCTCCGGTCAAAAGAGTTTTTTCCATTGAAGGAGTTGGAATTCTGTAGGCTCCAAAGAAGAACGTACGGAGAATGATTGCTGCAATAGCAGCCCAAACAAGTGCATCCAGCCACTCTCGCGCCCAGTGCTTTGCCTTACTTTCTTCATCTTTGTTTTTTTCGGAATTACTCTTCCAAAAACCTGTTTTTTTGCTTTTACCGGTTTTCTTTCTGCTCAACGTTGTGTTCGATAATTAATTAAAAGAAGCGGGTCTGTCGATCATTTCGTGTTCAAATTCACCATCATTATAGCTTACCTCGTACCATTGATCGCGCTCAGGTGAGTAGAAATAATCACTATACGTTGCCAGGCTGTCGCCCTCTTCCATTAACATTCTTGTGAATGTTCGTTTTACCTGTGGCATCAGGTCAATATAACGGCTCGCACCCACATAGACCAGCCCATTTTCGAAGGGACCGTCAAGGTCGAGAATCATCATGGGAATTTCCTCATCGATAATAAACCAGTACTCAAACTGTACAGCTTTACCGGGCCGATAGTTGGCGGTGTTGATCAGATCGCCAATTTTTTGTGTTGGTTCACCAAAAACTGCCTGCAGCCGCGATCGAAGCTCAATGGTTGGAATACGGTCGATGGTTGTGGGGTTATAGAGTCCCTGGCCGCTCCAGTTAATATCTCCGAATCTCTGCTGAAACTGTGTGCGTTCCGAATGGTCCACTTTTTGAATATCCGGATCCTCGAACTGGGCGTGCGACTGACCCGGTATCAGGAATAATAAAGAAAGTACAAATAGTGTGAACAGGGAAATTTTAAACTTCATATCAAAAAATCACGATTAATCATCATCCATAGATAAAACTGCGAGGAATGCTTCCTGGGGAATTTCAACGCTTCCAACCTGCTTCATCCTCTTTTTTCCTTCTTTCTGTTTTTCAATCAGTTTTCGCTTTCGGCTGATATCTCCGCCATAGCATTTGGCCGTTACATCTTTTCGCAGGGCACGAATGGTATCACGGGCAATCACTCGTGAACCAATTGCAGCTTGTACTGCTACTTCATACTGCTGACGTGGAATAAGTTCCTTAAGCTTTGCACAAATTTTACGACCCTGCTCATATGCATTCTCCCGGTGAGTAATACTTGAAAGAGCGTCTACCTGGTCGCCGTTCAATAAAATATCTAAACGTACGAGATCCCCTTTTCGGTATTCCAAAAGTTCGTAATCAAGCGATGCATATCCGCGGGTACCGCTCTTCAGCTTATCGTAAAAATCAAAAACCACTTCAGCCATGGGAAGTTCATAGGTAATATCTACCCGGTTCCCCTGCATAAACACCTGGTTTACGTATACCCCTCTTCGCGATTCACAAAGAGACATCACCGGGCCAATATAATCAGCCGGGGTGATAATACTTGCTTTGATGTAGGGTTCCCATACTTCCTCAACTTTACCCGCATCCGGCATTTCGCTGGGGTTATCAACCTGCACCATTTCCGTCTCACCCTTAAACGTCTTCTTTACCTCGTACTGAACGTTTGGAACCGTGGTGATAATATCGATATTAAATTCCCTGTCGAGCCGTTCCTGTACAATCTCCATGTGCAGCAGACCAAGGAAACCGGCACGAAATCCAAACCCAAGTGCTTTGGAAGTTTCGGGCTGATAAGAAAGAGAGGCGTCGTTCAGCTGCAGTTTTTCGAGAGCTGAGCGAAGGTCTTCAAAATCCTCGGAATTGGTGGGGAATATACCGCTGAACACCATTGGCTTTGATTCTTTATATCCCGCAATCGGTTTGTCAGCCCCGTTTTTCTGGTGGGTGATTGTATCGCCCACCCTGGCGTCCTGCAGTGATTTTACGCTCCCGATAACATATCCCACATCCCCTGCTTTCAGGACTTCACAAGGTTTTTTCTTCAACTCAAGATATCCGATCTCTTCTGCATCATACTCTTTGTCGGACGCCATAAAGAGAATGTTATCTCCTTTTTTAAGCGTACCTTCCATTACCCGAACATAGGCAATCGACCCGCGATAGGTGTTAAAGATAGAATCAAAAATAAGTGCCTTGAGAGGCTTATCTTCTTCTTGCTTTGGAGCCGGAATTCGTTCCACAATAGCTTCCAGAAGTTCCTCTACACCTGCGCCGGTTTTACCCGATACATGCAAAATATCCTCTTTCTCACACCCGATCAGGTCAACAACCTGCTGGCCCACATCCTCTGGATCTGCACCCGGAAGATCAATTTTATTGAGCACCGGAATAATTTCAAGGTCCTGTTCAATTGCCTGGTAGAGGTTAGAAATGGTCTGGGCCTCAACTCCCTGTGCGGCGTCCACAACAAGTATTGCACCTTCACACGCTTTTAATGCACGAGACACCTCGTATGAAAAATCCACGTGCCCCGGCGTATCGATAAGATTAAAAACCACTTTCTCCTTATCCGGGCGTGTGTACACCATACGGATCGCGTGGCTTTTGATCGTAATGCCCCGCTCGCGCTCCAGCTCCATATCATCGAGGACCTGTTCCTGCATTTCCCGCTCTGTGATGGTACCGGTCTTTTCAAGAAGACGGTCGGCCAGCGTGGATTTGCCGTGGTCAATATGGGCGATAATACAAAAGTTTCGAATCTGGGTCATGAAAGTCAGACGTGCTGAATACTAATTAGCCTGTGAATATACGAAGAGTAAACGGCGTTTGCACCCTTTTCGTGCATCCCCGGTAACCGTTCTTTTGTTAGCGATTACTGTGCATCACAAAAACAGTGAGTAAATAACCATACTACCTACCGGTAACCTATTTACTATTTACCGATCTATTAGTCTTTCGTTGGGCTGAGCAGCTCCACATGAAACCGAAAAGTCTCGCCTTCAATTGTCATCGTATCGTAGATTTCACGGATCAGTTCAAAGACCACATCCGTGTCTCCTTTTATACTGGTGGATAAGTAGTTGACATCTACCTCCACATCATGCTGTGCAACAAATTCAATCAGGTCCTGCACCTTGTCTTTGGGATGATCGGTGTAGAGTGGAATATATGTGAGCTGTGCAATGGTTTTCATTACTTATTTAAATCTGTATTTGAATCGTTTTTGATTAAAACCGAATGGTTTCAACCTTTTTTTATATTATTCCAAAATAGAGGTATGAGGCATTAAATTACAAAAAAGAAACGAGGAAATGTGATCGATAAACCTTCGGATTTTTAAAAGATTAATGCCCGTTTTTCACGATTGGGTTTATATCCGTAAGACCTGACTGAAACATTACAGCCATCTTTTTTCAACTTCCCCAGCTATAATGGAATGAAACACTGATTCTCTCCTGTTTCGCATTCCTGTTGGTTTTAAAAACCTGAAATACATATCTTGGAAACTGTGATAAAAATAATTGTACATACTCTTCTTCATCATCACTGCCATCGGGGCATCCATGAGCATTTTGCGCACTGAAATCACCTCTGCCGCACATTGCTCCTTTTTCTACCCCTGCTATTTCTCCAACCAAATTATACATTACTGATTACCTGTAACCATGAGAACACTCGACTCAACTACCTCACTGCGTATTGCCGTTCAAAAAAGCGGCCGGCTAACCGATAAAACAATCTCCTTGCTGGAGGGCATCGGGCTCAAATTCGACGATTACAAACGGAGCCTATTGGTTAAATGCCGTAACTTCGATGTTGAGCTTTTGCTGATTCGCGATGACGACATCCCGGAGTATGTGCAGGATGGCGTATGCGACCTCGGATTTGTGGGTGCCAATACCGTAGCTGAAGACCAGGCGGATGTAAAAATCCTGCGTGGCCTGGATTACGGCGTTTGCCGCCTTTCACTGGCAGCCCCTAAAAACGGCCCCATCAAAAAAACAGCTGATTTTGCCGGTAAAAAAATTGCCACAAGCTATCCGGTTCTCACCCAAAAGTACTTCGAAAAGAAGGGGGTGGAAGATGTAGCCATTGTAACCTTATCAGGATCTGTGGAAATCGCACCAAGGCTTGAAATCGCGGATGCCATCTCCGACCTGGTCTCTACAGGCGGTACGCTGAAAGCCAACGGTCTGGTGGAGCTCGATAAAATTTTTGATTCCGAAACACAGCTTATCCAAACCAATAAGCCACTTTCTGAGGGAAAGCAACAGCTTATTGAAAAAATGCTACAACGGATAGAAGGACATAAAACCGCTGCCGAAAGCCGCTACATTATGATGAATGCGCCGGAATCCGCCGTGCCGGAAATCAAAGATATCATCCCATCTATGAAAAGCCCGACAGTCATGCCGCTGGCCGACAATGGAATGGTATCTGTTCATACCGTTATCCCGATCGACACTTTCTGGGACGTGATGGAGAAGCTGAAAGCCGCCGGAGCCACAGACATTGTGATGCTGCCAATAGAATCAATGATTGTTTAATAGATTTGAGAAGCGAGATATTAGATAAAAGAAATAGATCTCCCCTCGAGGGGAGATGGTCAAATTTCGTTCTATCGAAATTTGACCTGAGGGGTGTCACAGGGGCTTAAATCGCACTTCAAGCTCCCCTCTTGGCTCAAAATTGAAATAAATTATGAAACTGTACACCTACAAAGACCTTCCCCCCGAAAAAATCACGGCCTTAATCCGGCGGCCCAAAATGGATTTCGCTTCAGTTTTCGGAACTGTGCAGCCAATTCTTGATGATGTAGAAAAAAATGGCAACAGCGCTATTCAAAGGTTTAATCAAAAATTTGACGGGGTGCGGCCTGATCCGCTTGTGACAGATCCGGCATCGGTTGAGACTTCACTCGATGAACCGGTTTGTGACGCGATTAACACCGCGATGCAAAACATCTATCGCTTTCATCGCGAACAGTTTACGATGGACCTTGAAGTTGAAACGATGAGCGGTGTGGTTTGCCGGCGGGTTGCAAAACCGATTGAGCGTGTTGGCCTTTATATCCCCGGCGGAACAGCGCCTCTGCCCTCCACAACAATGATGCTTGGCATACCCGCCATGGTGGCCGGCTGTTCTGAGATTGTTGTTGCAACACCTCCCCGAAGCGATGGCACTATACCCGAATCCGTGATGTATGTGGCTCAAAAAATAGGCGCTACGGCTGTTGTTAAGGCGGGCGGAGCCCAGGCCATAGCGGGTATGGCGTTTGGAACTGAAACCATTCCCAAAGTGGATAAAATTTTCGGGCCGGGAAATCAGTATGTCACCGCCGCAAAGATGATTCTCCAAAACAGCGAGGCGATGGTTTCTATTGATATGCCGGCCGGCCCCTCTGAAGTACTGGTAATTGCCGATGATACGGCCGATCCGGATTTTATTGCCGCTGACCTCCTCTCCCAGGCCGAACACGGCTCCGACAGCCAGGTTGTGCTGGTAATAACCGCCGGGGCGAATCTGGAGGCTGTCAATGAGTCGCTCCGGCAACAGCTTGAAGATCTGCCGCGCCAAAATTTTGCAAAAGACGCCCTAAGTAAAAGCTTTACCGTGGTAGTGGAATCAACCCGTGAGGCGATGAGTTTTTCAAACCAGTACGCTCCGGAACACCTGATCATCAACACGGCAGATGCGAATGCATTGGCTGAATCTGTAACAAATGCGGGATCCGTTTTCATCGGTCCCTGGACAGCTGAAAGCATGGGAGACTATGCCTCAGGAACAAACCACACACTGCCCACATACGGTTATGCGCGTATGTACAGCGGAGTGTCGCTTTACAGTTTTCAGAAATTTATCACCATGCAACAAGTTAGTAAAGAAGGGTTGAAAAATCTCGGGCCTACCGTGGAAACCCTGGCAGAAATCGAAGGCCTGGATGCTCATAAACGTGCAGTCAGTTTGAGACTTAAGAAGCTGAATCGTGAAAAGTGAAAAGAAATTTGAAATGAGATTACCCTTCAAAAGGGGGCTTTTGAACTCCAATATTAAATCAACCAAATGCCTACGACCAAAATCGATTCCCTGGTTCGCGATAACATTCGAAATCTGACGCCCTACAGAAGTGCGAGGGGTGATTTTAATGAGGGAACACTCCTTGATGCCAACGAAAACAGTTTTGGTTCCACCGTAAGAAATTCGCTTGATTTGCACCGGTATCCTACTCCCACCCAGGATGATCTCCG
>JAWLEH010000019.1:15611-42292 GCA_041686215.1 Balneolaceae bacterium
CGCCTGGGAGTAGCAATCTCAAGTCCGCAGATTATAGATTACATGATGCGGGTGAAGGCTCCATACAACATCAACAAACTCACGGCAAATACTGCCCTGGAAGCGTTTAAAAACAAGGAGCTGCTGAAGTTTAACATTGATAAGATTCGGGATGAACGGGCCTATGTTGCCGACCAGTTGAGACAAGCCAAAGCAGTAAAAAAAGTATATCCATCCAACGCCAACTTCCTGCTCTTTAAAATCAGGGGCGCAAAAGAGGTGTACCAAAACCTTGCTAAAATGGGCATAATTGTTCGTTACCGGGGTACTGAACCATTGTGCGAAAACTGTTTACGCGTAACCATTGGTATGCCCGATGAAAATGTGAAATTTTTGAAAGCGTTGAAAGATGTTTTGGGATAATAAGCTGGGAGAAGTAAAAAGTAAGTGGAAACCATGAAAATCTATATCCAATCGTCCGCACTGGAATCCGAAAACGCTGATCTTCTGCCTAAAGGCGCCCTGTTCGGCATGAAATATCTGCAGGAAGCGGATATCGAGTTAAGTTTTGAACATGATGCCTTCACAGATCAACAGCGTTTGCTAATTAAGAATGAAGGAATCTCAAAATGTACGTTTGAGGCTTCAGATGCCGACGGTATCATCAGGAAAGAAAAATCCTACCATTTCGATTCATCCGGAGAAGTAATCGAGACTTTTGATAACTGGCCTGATTTAGCCCGGTCGATCTTGTTTCCCAGCCGGAAAGCAGAGATCAGCAGAAACACGAAAGAAACAAAAATATCGGTCGCTATTAACCTTGACGGCACCGGTGAAAGCAGCATCAGTACGGGACTTAACTTTTTTGATCACATGCTGGACCAGATTGCCCGCCACGGGCTGATTGACCTGGAACTGACGTGCGACGGCGACCTGGCGGTGGACGAACATCACACCATTGAAGACACCGCAATAGCACTTGGTCAGGTTATCCGCATGGCGATTAGCGAAAATAAAGCCGGCATCCAGCGCTACGGGTTTGTGCTTCCCATGGATGAAGCCCAGTCTACTGTGGCCATCGATCTCTCGGACAGACCCTACCTGCAGTGGAATGTAGATCTGAAACGCGAATATGTGGGTGACTTTCCCACCGAAATGTTAGAGCACTTTTATTATACACTGGCCATGAACGTAAAGGCAACCCTGCATGTTACAGCAACCGGAAAAAACGATCACCATGTTATTGAATCTATATTTAAAGGATTTGCAAAAGCACTGCGGTTTTCCGTTAGCAGGAATGAACGAATTAAGGGTATTCTTCCAAGTACAAAAGGAACAATTTGATTGAGAAGTCAAAGGTGAATAAACCTTCCTCTGAGGTGCAAAAACACCTGTATTTCGCGATAGAGTGGTGATGTCATGTCGTTTCCGGAACTATTGATTTTCACAGAATATCGAAATCCTGAAATCAGTTCCTCACGTTTACTTTTTTCCCTTTTCACTCACATGTTTCACATTTACAAACAGTAATTAATGATAGGAATCATCAAATATCAGGCAGGTAACATTGCATCCGTATCCAACGCACTGGATCGTCTTGATGCGGATTACTTTATTTCGGATGACATTGAAAAGCTGGAAACAGCGGATGGTATAATTTTTCCTGGTGTGGGCCATGCAGCCGCAGCTATGGATGACCTGCGATCCCGGGACCTGGATATCTGGCTGATAAACACGACAAAACCAATCCTTGGTATCTGCCTTGGGATGCAGCTCTTGTATGAATCATCCGAAGAAGGAGACAGCCACACACTTGGCGTTATTCCCGGAAGGCTTAAAAAATTCGACCCATCAAAAGGCAAAGTTCCTCATATGGGCTGGAACCAGTTTAAAGTACTCAGCAATCACCCGCTGATTGAAGGAATAGACAGTCAAAAGTTCTTGTACTATGTCCACGGCTACTATGCCCCTTCAAACGATCATACGCTGGCATCTTGCAATTATATCAACGATTTTGCCGCAGTTGTAGCCCGTGATAATTTCATGGGAGTTCAGTTTCACCCCGAAAAATCGGGACAGGTTGGATCCCTCCTGCTTCAGAATTTTTTGAGCATTGTGGAAGAGCAAAAATCAAACTGATTCGAATCATATACTCACGTTTCAGCTTCCGATCATTACCGGGAATTGCCTATCTTACCGACAAACCCGAATACAAATTATATTCATGACTATTATCCCCGCTATCGATCTGCTGGACGGGCAGGCTGTGCGACTGCAGAAAGGTGATTACAGTAAAAAAACCGTCTACAACCACAATCCTATCGAAGAGGCACAGAAGTTTAAAACTGCCGGTTTTGACCACATTCATATCGTAGACCTCAATGGTGCAAAAAGCGGCAAATTTGAAAATCTGCCCATCATCCGAACGATTATTGACGAACTTGGAATTTCTGTACAAACCGGTGGCGGTGTACGCTCACGAAAAGATGTGGACTTGCTTTTGAAAGCAGGCCTCAGCGGCGTTATATGCTCATCAATGGCTGTGAAAAAACCGTCGGAATGGATACGCGCAGTTGAAGATTATCCGGACCAGATGATTCTCGGGCTGGATCTGAAAGATGGTAAAATGGCCTATGGCGGATGGCTTGAAACCAGTAATGAGCCGATTGAAGAGTTCATCAACCCGATGATTGAGGCCGGGTTAAAGACTGTTCTCAGCACAGATATTGCCCGCGACGGCATGCTCAGCGGCCCAAATGTAAAGATGTACGCCGATCTGAAGGATCGCTTTCCTGATCTCAACTGGATTGCATCCGGTGGAGTTTCAAATTTGCAGGACCTGGTAGAACTGAAAAATCGCAATTTATTTGGGGTGGTTGTGGGTAAAGCGTACTACGAAGGGAACATCCGCCTGAACGAGATGCGGGATTTAAATCGGACTGGAGTTTAGATAGCTCTTCTGATGATTCATTCAAGACCAGAGCAACCTCTTCTTTAGGAGTAGAGAGATTGGCACGCATTTTTCCACTAACCCCCGTGCATTTCTCGCAAAAATCCTATTTATTGATTGATCAGTTATATTATCAGTCAGTATTATATTAAAATGAAAAAAGAGGACCTCCCCGAAGAGCATCACCTGGTAAAACCATCTTCTATCCGGCAATCCAGAATCCTTTTTTTATTTGTGATGATCCTCACCACCCTTGCCATCATCTGGCCGGGGCATGCGTTTTTCTCTTCTGCCACGCCGCTTATACTTGGATTTCCTCTCTCCTTTGCCTGGATCATTTTATGGGTGATTATCGGTTTTTCCGCCCTGCTTGGACTATATCTCGCGGATGATCACGAGGACAAAGTCTGATTGCTATGGAAACAGGCACCATCATCTTAATTACCGTTGGCCTTTACCTGCTTATCTCGCTGTTGACAGGCATCATTCCATCGCTACGAATCTCTAAAAGCGTTGGCGGATATGTTGCAGGCGACCGCAGCATGAATTTGTTTGTCCTCTATTTTGTGCTCGGCGCGTCCATCTTTTCATCATTCGCTTTTCTTGGCGGACCGGGATGGGCCTATTCACGCGGAGCCGCAGCGTTCTATATCATTGCCTACGGGGTCATCGGCATTGTGCCACTCTACTTTTTTGGTCCGCGTGCATGGCGGCTTGGCAAAAAATATGGATACGTCACACAGGCAGAACTCCTGGCTGACCGGTTCGACAGCACATTCCTCTCCGTAATGCTCGCGATTCTGAGCGTTGTGGTATTTATCCCCTACCTCACCCTTCAAATGGTGGGCGCCGGATACGTACTAAATGTAATCAGCGAAGGGTTGATCCCGTTCTGGGCCGGCGCAGGCGTTACCTATCTCATTGTTCTTGTGTATGTTTATTTCAGCGGTGTGATGGGTGTCGGGTGGTCAAACGCGTTCCAGGGTCTGTTTATGATGGTGATGGCCTGGGTACTTGGGATCTACCTGCCGAATACACTTTATGGCGGAATCGGACCGATGTTTGAGGCGATCATGGATGCCGGCCAAAAAACAATGCTGGAAGCGCCGGGCCTGGCAGGCGACGGATCCCGCTGGGACTGGTGGGGATATGGTTCAGCGGTGCTCGTATCTGCCGTTGGCTTTTCCGTGTGGCCGCATTTTTTTATGCGCAGTTTTGCAGCCAAAAATGTTAAAACCATGCGTCTGAGCGTAGTTCTCTATCCAACTTTCCTGATATTCCTCGTTCCCATACTCCTTATAGGGTTTTCTGCTGTTGTTGCGTTTCCCGGTGTGGAACCTGCCGACAGCATTCTCCCCACAATTCTCATGCAGCTCGATCTTCCCGCCATTGTTATTGGCCTCTTTTGTGCGGGCGCTCTGGCCGCTTCTATGTCATCCGGTGATGCAATCCTGCATTCTGCGGCATCTATCGCAATTCGTGACGGTGTGAGTCAGCTCACAACACTTTCCGATAAAACCGAACGGCTTCTCATACAATTATCTGTACTTGTAATCGGACTGGTTGCCTACCTTTTTGCCGTGGTCATTGATGTTTCCATTGTTGCCCTGCTGCTCGGTTCCTATGGCGGCGTAGCTCAGATATTCCCCGTCATCTTTGCAATGTTCTACTGGAAACGTGCCACAAAAGCCGGAGCGCTTGCCGGCCTTTTTGGTGGAATTGCAATAAGTACGTTATTTCTCATTTTTCCTGATATCAAACCCCTTCCGGTTCACGAAGGGGTTTATGGTTTGATTATAAATATTTTGTTACTGATCGGAATCAGCTTTTCGACAAATCCGGATGATCCAAAACGGATTCAAAAATTCACCTCTGGCAGTAACTGAAGGTTTCCCAGAACCTTTTTATACAACTCTTATCTCATTCAGCCTGATATTCCAAATTGGCTTACCCGTACTATTCACGAAAATAAGTGTAATTCAATTTAAAGCACTAAAAATATCATACCTATATAAAATGGATAGCATCACGGATTCGGGCTATATGTTTTTCGGTGTTCCGAGCGTATCAATACCCACGAATTGAATTTTTACCGTGATCTTTGTTATAGAGAAATAAAGTGTATCCAAAGTACGTCAAGTCTTTTTCCATAGTTTTTTCCATACGTCTTGCTCCCGACAAGATTTCGCTACAAGTGCAAGATACAGGCTTTAAGAATATTCCGGGTTAATGTATGGCTGATATTGTCGATAAATAGTTTTAGAAAATACAGTAACGGAGCACCCCCCGGTTATTCGTGGGCAGGATACTGTTTACTGATCCAAATCAAACGTTATAAAGTTAAACGTCTATGACAATTCAGCGACATCAGACCGTATTTTTACTCATACTTGGATTTTCACTTTTCGGGTATATGGCATGCACAGTTAACAACAACTCTGCATCCGATCCGGATTACGAAATTGAAAACAGCGAATCTGAACTTGGTCAGCGCATCACAGAGACAGACCGGGAGATCCCTGTAGTGTCCGGTTCTTCTACGCAAACCAAACAAAAATTTAATCGGGATTTCACGCTTAATATGGTTGCTGAAATTGATGTGCCTGTTGTAAATGATGCAGAAACCCAGGCTACCATGGTTAACATTTTTGGCAACAGTGCACGTGCCGTTGTGAGTTATAATGTAAAAGGAGATGAACATATCGGGGCACTGGATGCCATTCAGGTTTCCAGCAGCGCCCGGAACGCTATTCGGGTCCGTTCCGGAATAAAATTTTCAAGCGCAAAAGCGAACGCCGCATATATTGATGAAAACAGAGTCTGGGTTGCGCATTCTTCGGAAAACGGGGATTTAACCGGGGAAGATGGGTTTTCAGCTGTTCGATCATTTGGTTTGTCCGGATTCAATATAAATGACAATCCAAGTCACTTTGGCCTGCCGGGGTTTGCCGCAAATAGTGTGCATGAATCTAATGACAATCTTTACGTAACAAGCGGCAGCAACGCCGGACTGACAATACTTAATAATGACCTGTCTGACGAAATTGATTTCATCGATATCCCGGAAGCACGATGGGTTGATACCGATGATGAGCGAATTGCTGTATTAGCCGGTTCTGCGGATTCGGATTCTGAAACCGGAACTCTGCATTTATTTAACAAATCAGACAGAAGCCAACTGGCAGAATACCCCTTCGATGGTGCAAACACACCCGAAGCAAAAAATACTGTCGAATTGATCGGGGATCTTGCGATCGTTGCCGCAGGTCAGTACGGCACCCACCTGATTAACTTAATTACCGGAGAGATTGTTGCCACAATTCCGGTACCGGATGCTGCATCTCTCGACCTGAACCCTGATGAAGTTGAATCCAACGCTGCATCGGCAGACGATGAATTTATATTTATTGCCAACGGAGAGGCAGGCGTGTTTGTAGCAAAAGCATCTCAGGATCTCAGGAGCTACAGCAGCGGGGACGAGCTGACAGTAGATCTTCTTGGATACCTTCAGTTTGATGAGTTTCAGTCCGCAAATCACGTTGCGTTCCGCAATAATATTCTGTTTGTAGCGGCCGGTTTAGGCGGTGTAAAAGCGGTAACGCTTAACAGGTGATAACTGACAAATTAAACACCGAATTACAAACAACTACCAACCTGTGTATTCGAAGCTAATTGATAGAAGCTTTAGCAGGCGTTATCCCGAGCCCCTAATGTTGCCCCAAAAGCATGCTCTTCGCAGTTTTAACGTAGTTGAGCGAGGCAATACCATTTAAGAATTGACAAGATAGAATCTCACTACCGAAGGATCGACACTAAGTGTGGCTCGAGGGGTGTTCTGTAAATCAGTCGAAGGAGTTGAATCTCAAAAGCCCGCATTCAGATCCTGAAGGATCCACGGTTTGCGTTCATCAAATGCCCCGTCGACTAAGCCCATTGGGTTTGCAAAATCAGGCGCCTCGGGGCTCTTGGTTAATCTTCGCTTTTCAACCCCGCACTGCGCGCCGAAGAACCACGGCGCTTATGCGGGGCTATGGACATGATGCCCTTTCCAGGGCATTTTGTTTCGCACAAGCGCGAAACCTGTTGTACAAATACAGACTGTACGTTTGGTGGCCAAAAAAACAAAAACAGTTGATTATTGCCTGAAAACGGCAGGTTTTACAATTTGTCGCTGGCAGCCTGAAACAGAAACTCTGGATATTGATATGTAGAGGAAATGAACCTGTTTAAAAGGAGCGGGGTATTGCAGAAATGTTATCTATTTTTTCATCCCGGACCTCGATCCGGGATGACGCTCTTTATTTGACAGCCTGATAGCTTTTCTGCAATAATGTATATTTGAGCCCACTCCGAAAAGTCATACGTTATAAAAATTAATGGCACAAGCTTAAATAATTTAGACATTAAAACCCTCTCTATTTGATAGAGAGGGATATAGGGTGAGTCCGGAGGATAAACCTAAATTATTTAAGCTTGTTATCAAGGCCCGTTCTTTATTTGACTTTTCGGAGTGGACTCATATTTGTAACAACCATTCGTCAGTAGATTTTCTCCTTTACTCCACATTAAAAGCCACAACTGACAGCGGCGGAATCTCAACGATTACGGTGTTCCCGCTGAGCTGATAGTTTGTAAACTCTTCAACCGATACGCGGTCCGGTTCATCAAACGTGTTGATATCCGCAACACCGTTCGCAGACAGGATCCGTCCGCCCGATAGATTTCCCGTCTGATCTCCGCGGGTCTCTATTTCAACCCGCTGGGCCTGATCCGGGCTTTTGTTTGTTAAGGTGATACCGATCTGTCCATAGCTGTTCTTTGAAGCGGTCATACTCAGTGCCGGAATACTTTCATCACCGTAACTATATTCATTGATGTTTACAGGTGTTGTACGCAGCAATTGAGTATCGTGATGGATTTTGTACAAATCGAAAACATGATAGGTAGGTGTTTTAACCATCTTCTCCCCGTCGGTCAGAATCATTGCCTGAAGCACATTTACCATCTGTGCGATGTTAGCCATTCGCACCCGGTCGCTGTGCTGATTGAAAATATCGAGTGTGATGGATGCGATGAGTGCATCACGAATAGAGTTTTGCTGCTCCAGGAAACCGGGGTTCGTTCCTTCCAGGGGATCGGTCCAGATACCCCATTCATCTACAACGAGGGCAACCTGTTTTTCGGGATCATGCCTATCCATACGATTTACATGGCCCTGAATGTATTCGTCCATCAAACCTGCTCTTTGTATTCCCGCGAAATAAAGCTCTTCACCAAAATCGACAGAGGAGCCTTTGGCAGACCAGTCTGCAGTTGGAATGGTGTAATAGTGCAGCGAAACGCCTTCCATCATAGCCGCAGCTTCCTGCATCATGTGTTCGGTCCAGTTATATTCGTCATCATACATTCCGCTTGCAACACGAAACAGTTCATGCCCGCTGAACTCTTTGGTAAAGGTGGCGTACTGCCGATACAGATCAGCATAAAATTCAACAGTCATATTACCGCCGCACCCCCAGCTCTCATTTCCCACACCAATATATTTTACGCCCCACGGCTCATCCCGTCCGTTTTCACGCCGCAGATTTGCCAAGGTGCTTTCCCCGTCGTAATTCAGGTACTCAAGCCAGCGTGCCATTTCGCGTGGGGTGCCGCTACCTACATTCATGGCAATTACCGGCTCTGCATCAATCAGCTCCATGAAACGCAGAAATTCATGCGTTCCGAAACTGTTGTCCTCTTCCACCATCCCCCAGTGTGTGTTAATCCGAACGGGACGCTCATCGCGCGGCCCGATTCCATCCTCCCAGTGATATTCATCTGCAAAACATCCGCCCGGCCAGCGAACATTCGGAACGTCAAGATCTCTGAGTGCCTGGAGTACATCATCCCGGTATCCCTCGGTATTTGGGATATCAGAGTCCTCCCCAACCCACACACCGCCATAAATCCCGCGGCCAAGATGTTCTGCAAACTGACCATATATATGTTTGCTGATTTGGCTCAGTTCCTCATCTGCATGAATCACGATTCGATTGGAATCAGAAGACTGTTGCGCAAATACAGCCGTGCCGGTTACCACCGTAACAGTGGCGACCATAAGTATATATAAAAACGAAAGCTGTATTGATTTAAACATGATTTCCCCGATTTAATTTACCTGATCATTCTTAAAATATTGCTTCAAAGAATCATTATACATTCCAATTGACAAATCTATTGAATTTAAAACAAATCCGGAAAGCTCAACAAACGACTTTTAATTTTCTTTAAGATAATAATGCAAAATATTACTCTCTAATAAAGGCTAATAATGACCTGAAATTCAACCCGGTTCAAAGACCCGGTAAGACGTTTTTTCATTCTTCTGAAATTTTTTCTAAAAGGCATGTCATTGCCCTGCTCACTTTATCAGTTTCGCTCTCTTCCTGTGCTGATTCCGTACAAGAGGATATCTTGGCAGATTCAGACAGCTACGTTTCATTTGCACCGGCTGATGGTCACGTTCCGGGAACTCCTAACCATATCAACGAAAGGAGATCCCGCATCCCCCACAGGGGGCACCTCAGGAAAGTGTAGGATGACGCCCTTTTTGGACAGTCTCGGTCTGTATTGAAATTTTTAAATCCAACTGGTAAACGCGTCTATTATAGATCGGAACTGAGAAATGAATAACCCGGGATTCAGGTATCCAGTATATTCCGGACGTACTATTATTTGTCTGAAAAATAACCAATCTTCCGTCGAAATAGTGGTATCACAAACTCACTTCAAACGGCGAGGCAGGCAGTCCTTCTTCATTATATAGATTAGCGTCTTCCGGGTTATCGGCCCAGGCGTAGCGAACATGCACCGGGTTTTCAATTTCGTCGTTCCATACCACAACCGTGTCTCCCTCAATCCGGGCCCTGGCCCATTTAAACTCTCCGTCGTCATCCGCAACCGCAAACTCTTTCAGATCTCCATTTTCCGAGACAAGTCCGCTGCCGGTATGGGTAAAGGTAAGAACCAACCGATTCCCCTCGTTTTTAACATCATCAACGATCGGGCCGGACTGTACGATCTCCTCACCATACACCATTCCCCGTGCCCAGCGCGCCAGCCGTTGACCTACATCTTTTTTGTTCAGAGGATGGATATCGTTCCACTCGCCGATGTCGATGGTTACCGCCATGCCCGTATTCGGCTGCGATAGTGTTTCGAGCTGTGCCTGACGGAGTGCCGCCCAGTTGCTCTCTTCGGGCTGATCCGCCGGTTCCATAAAATTCGCAAGCTGCACGTACAGAAACGGGAATTCTCCCTCTTCCCAGTGATTCCTCCAGTCATCAATTAGTGCCGGAAACAATTCAGAATACTCCTCCGGATTCCCCGTGTTTGATTCCCCCTGGTACCATATCACGCCGCTGATATCGTACTTCAGCAGCGGATGGATCATGCCGTTAAACAGCCCCAGGGGTTTCCATCGGATAAACGTCTGACCGGGCAGCGGCTCCATTTCAACTCCCAGCCGGTACTTCCAATCACCGGTCAAGTCTGCGTTCCAGTCATCGGTATAGATCCGATACGGTTTATCCGGAAAGAAACCGCCGTTGCCTCGTTCATTCACAACACGAACCACCACCGTATTTTCACCGGACTCCAGCACACCTTCCGGGATTTCGTACCGGCGCGGGGGATACTGATACGTAGTATTTCCCACAAACTGCCCGTTCACGAATACCGAATCGGCATCCACCACCCGGCCGAGATCCATCTTTGCAGGCCGCCCCGCAGCGGCGCCGGGCAGTTCAACTGTTTTCCGGAACCAAACCACGCCATTCACCTCTCCCAGGCCCGTTTCATTCCAGTAGCCGGGGAGCTCCATCGTACTCCAGTCTGATGTATCCAGGTCTGGATCTTTCCAGGTTCCATCGTCCTCCGTCAGACCACGGTCGTTTTCCACAGATCTCCGGTACCAGTCTGAAATCCTGGTTTGATCCTCATGCTCAATTTCTTCAATCAGGCTGTCATCTTTGAACCGCTGAGCCTCTTCGTAATGGCGTGGAAATTCCTTAAGCGCCTCTTCGCTGACCCACGCTTCTGCAGGCGAACCGCCCATCGCCGAATGGATAATTCCAACCGGCACCTCTTGTGACTCCACCAGGTTTTCTGCAAAAAAATAGGCAACAGCTGAAAACCTGAGCACATTTTCCGGTGTGGCAGCAACCCACTCACCCGATTCCAGATCGTTCTGCGGTGTTTTAAAATCATAGTTGTACGGCACACCAAAATATCGAATTCGTTCATCCTGAACCTGTCGAATTTCATCTTCAT
This sequence comes from Balneolaceae bacterium, assembly GCA_041686215.1. Classification (GTDB taxonomy): domain Bacteria; phylum Bacteroidota; class Rhodothermia; order Balneolales; family Balneolaceae; genus SW132. Next base: position 26,854 of record JAWLEH010000019.1, read on the forward strand.
ACAGCGGGCGAACGCGTTCCATCGGCAGTTCCATGTTCGACTGGCCCGAAGCCACCCACACGTCCCCAACATAAATATCCCGAATGGTCAGCCGGTTTTCTCCCACTATAGTCATGCTGTTCGGCCCACCGGCGGATAGATGATCAAGCTCAATGCTCCAGTTGCCGGAATCATCTGCCGTGGTTTGATATTGCTCTCCTTTAAAATTCAGTTCTATCTCTTCATTTCCGGATGCCCAGCCCCAAATGGTCACGCCGGTATTCCGCTGCAGAACCATTCCGTCTGATATCAGCCTGGGCAAAGTCACCTGGCCAAACAGGTCCGGGATTATACAAAAGAAAAGTAGCAGAAGCAGACCGAATTTTAGTTTCGACATAGATTTAAATGTACAATTAGGATTTGTTTAGCGTCAGCGCTCCTCGCGGCCAGATCCATCGCCTGCCATCATGTTTTCTACCAGTTCTGCGCTAACCAGATTTATATCCACCTGAGCTGCACCGGGTTTTGTTGTATTTGCATAAAATCAAGGTTTTTCACAACCTGGTTCTTAACCAGGGTACTGCCCAACCCAGCTGCACTGGTAACGGCACTCAGCCAGTCTGCAACATTTGAAATGGAAACGCCCCTGTTATTGTAGCATATGGCGTAATAGTAGGGGCAGGTAGCTTACAGAAGAGTATTTCAAAGACTTTATATCAGTATCCATCAATTTTTAAAAACTTCATCATCACACTCTTATTAATCCATCTCTTCTGCCAGCTCAACGATGGCGTGAAAAGCAGGTTTGGGTTCCCAGTTTCGATCAAAAATAAGGGGATAATTTGTGCGTCCGGATACCGGCCAGTTATTCTTCCATGAGTCTCCATCCTGCACGCCCCAGAAGGTTACCCGGGAAATATCCTCGCTGTGTTTCAGGTATATCTCAAAGATATCACGATAGCGGTCTGTCAGTTGCTGTTCAACGGAACCAGGTAACCCTTCTGAATAGGGATTTAATTCATCCCTGAGTTCAGCAGACCGGTTTACATCGGCTCCCATATGATCAAATGCTGCAGGCAGAACATCAATATCCAGCTCGGTTACCATCACATCAATTCCCAGGTCTGCAAAGGCAACGATTGTCTCTTCAATATTTTCAAGACTTGGGCTTTCGAGCATAAAGTGTCCCTGGGTTCCGATTCCGGTAATCGGGGCGTCATTTTCCTGCAGATACTCAACCAGTTCAACGGCTCCCTGTCGTTTATCCGGGTTTTCGAGCGAGTAATCATTGTAATAAAGTTCAGCATCGGGGTCGGCTTCCCGGGCATATTCGAAGGCTTTCACGAGGTAGTCTTTTCCGATAATCCGGTACCAGCCGGTATCCCGCATGGACCCGTCATCGAGGATCGCTTCGTTCACCACATCCCAGCCGTGAACGCGTCCTTTGTAACGCTCCACTACCGTATGGATATGATCCCGCATTCGCTCCAACAATTCGTCCCGGCTCAGATCATCACCTTCATCATCTGTAAACACCCAATCTGGAACCTGGCTGTGCCACACAAGAGTATGTCCTACCACAAACATATCGTGATCTTCAGCCAGGTTAACCATTGCATCTGCTGCTTCAAAATCGTATTGCCCCGGTTCGGGGTGAATGATTTCCCATTTCATGACATTTTCTGCTGTCACTGCATTGAAATGGCGTGTGGCCAGGTCTTGGCCCTGCTGGTCTACTCCAAATATCTGGCGTTCATTCAGTGCCGTACCCATCAGAAATGCATCGCTGAATGCATCTTTCAAAATTCCTTCATCCGCCGATTGTTGATCCGGCCCGGTACTGCAGCCCATTAAAATCAAAATAGCAATAGAATGGAGTATTGTTTTCATAAGTCTGATTGTTTCTGTTCCATTTAAATTTAATACTTACTCCTCCTCGTCTTCTTCTTTCCTCGCAAGCAGATCTTCCTCGATCTTCACCATTGTAATATCCCTGAGCGGGTAAAAAAGCATGATAGCGCCACCAATAAATCCAAAGACGGCAGGGTACACACTCATCAGAAGTTTAATACCTGTAATGGTATCCGCTGTTTGTTCAACATTTGGCGTAAAGTTATGGAAATCGAGCATCCAGCCAACAATTGCGCCTCCAAACGTTAGGCCGAGTTTCAGCATAAACAGCGATGCTGCCATAATAAGTGCCGTTGCCCTTCGCCCAAATTTCCATTCACCATAGTCGGCAGCGTCTGTGTAAATCGCCCACTGAAGCACAGAAACGGACCCAAAAAAGAAGGAGACCAAAACGTTCAGCACATACATCAGCAGTACGTTATCCGGCTGCAGGAAGAAAAATGTCGTTGAAAATGCGGCACTTGAAATCAGGAACCCCGAGTAGACAAATTTCTTATCCAGTAACTTGGTGAAATACTTGGTCAGAATGGCCCCAATCAGCGTGGCAACTGTGCCCGCTGTGATAAAAGATGATGTAAAAAGCGCATAGGTCAGATCGATGTTATAGCCCAGCAGATTCATCTGCTGATCGCCCACATAATAGCGGAAATAGTAAGTTGTGGATGACCCGCGCATTACAATGTAGGTTAGCTGAAAGAGGGTTGCCGCCCCAACAAGCACCCAGGGTTTGTTCATAAACAGATCCTTCAGGTCGGCAGAAGCTTTGTTTCTCTTCTCTTTTTTGGGGGAAACACGTTCTTTGGTCAGGTAGAATGTGGCAAAAAGTAACGCTACAGCCAGTGCGCCGTAAGCCACCATCGTCAATTGCCAGCCGAGCGCCTCGTCCCCGTTTCCAAAATATTCCACAAGGCCCAGTGTGGCCGCACCTACAATCACTTGTCCGCCAAAGGCAGCAACAAACCTGAACGAAGAGACCTCGGTTCGCTCCATGGAGTTTGGCGTGATGACGCCCATCAGTGCGGAATATGGCACATTAATGGCAGTGTAGAGCATCATTAAAAGCATGTACGTGGCGTAGGCGTAGATCAACTTTCCAGAATCTGCAAAATCCGGCGTTGAAAATACCAGCACCCCACCCACGGCAAGCGGAATGGCAAAACTGATGATATACGGTCGAAATTTTCCCCACCGGCTTTGAGTTCTGTCGGCAATCATTCCCATCACGGGATCCGTAACCGCATCCCATACACGGGTTACCAGCATCATGGTTCCCATAGCGGCAGCCGGAATACCAAACACATCTGTATAAAAGATTGGGAGAAAAAGTACAAAGGTTTGAAAATAGAGATTGGAGGCCATATCCCCCAGGCTGTAGCCAACCTTCTCCTTGAAGGTAAGGCGGGGACGTTCAAGCTTTATCCCGCCGGAATCTCCTGTTGGTACCTGCTCACCTGTATTTGCCATAGTGTTTCCGCCAGCCTTCTTGTTAAATTATTTCTGATTGTCGATTTACCTTTCTACCAATCGTATGAAACAACACCTCTTTTACGTCACGGTAAGCCGTACCGTTTGCAGGTCTTCATCACGTGAAGAAGATCCCACCATAACTTCAAATTCTCCCGGTTCCACTCTGTACTCCATTTGGATATCATAAAATGCCAGGGATGCCGGTTTGATGTCGATCGCAACCGTTTTCGTTTCGCCGGGTTTCAGCCATATTTTCCGGAACCCCTTTAGCTCTTTCACCGGACGGGTGACCGAACTCACTACATCGCGGATATACATCTGCACAACCTCCGCCCCTTGCCTGTCCCCCGTGTTGGTCACATCTGCAAACACTTGGGTTGATCCGTCTGTATCCATTTCACTCTTTTCCAGTCGCACATTCTTGATCGAAAACTCAGTGTAGCTTAACCCAAAGCCAAACGGATAAAGCGGAGACACATCACCAAACAAAAACCCGCGGCGTGCGGAAGGTTTATGGTTGTAAAAACATGGAATATGGCCCACACTTCTCGGAAACGAGATGGGAAGCTTGCCACTGGGATTTGTGTCCCCGAACAGCACATCAGCTACCGCATAGCCTGTTTCCTGCCCAATATACCAGCACTCTACAATGGCATCTGCATGTTCATCCAGGTAATTAATCGTCAGTGGTTTACCGTTAAACAGAAAAGCGATCACGGGCTTCCCGGTTTCAATCATTGCTTCCACGAGTTCATTCTGCTCGCCTACCATATCAAGGCTGGTTCTGTCGCCCATGTGGTTGAGCGCCCACGATTCGCGTGAGGTTTGCTCATTCCCTCCAATTGCCAGTACAATTACATCCGCTTTCTCTGCTGTTTTCCTGGCCTCTTCAATTCGTTTACGGTTTTCTTCAGGATCGGCAAGCACCACTTCATCCGCTTCCCAGGAACCGCCTTCTGTAATTCGGCACCCTTCGCTGTAAAGAATATCTGCCTGTTCTCCGGCTCGTTCCCGAATTCCCTCAAGTACGGTGGAGTTATATTTCGGGCGGCCGCTATATCCACCCAGCATACTCCGGTTAGCATTCGGACCAATGACCGCAATTTTGTTCACGTTATTCAAATCAACCGGCAGCATTTGGTCTTTATTTTTCAGCAGCGTGATGCTTTCCCGGGCCGATTGATGTGCCAGATCGCGATGCTCTTCACCACCTGAAACTGTTTCTGCTTCGTCCGCATCAGCATACGGGTCCTCAAAAAGGCCGAGTTTAAATTTCCAGTAAAGCAGCGGTTCAACCAGTTCATCAAGGCGTTTTTCTTCAATCTCGCCGTCATTTACAAGCTCCACAACAGATGGATAGCAGTTAGGCTCCGGCAGCTCAATATTTACCCCGGCGTTTACGGCAAGGCGTGCTGCATCTCTGCGGGTAGCCGCAACATGATGACCGTGGGTATCCGGACGATCATTCAGTTCCCAAATTGCGTAGTAGTCGGATACCACAAACCCTTTGAATCCCCACTCTTTTCGCAAAATATCATCCAGCAGCCAGCGGCTGGCGTGCGAGGGGACCCCGTCAATTTCATTATATGAAGCCATTACACTAACTACACCGGCCTCGTCAATTGCGTCTTTGAATGGCTGCAGGAAGATCTCCCGCAGGATTCTTATTGATACATTGACGGGAGCGCAGTTCATCCCGGCTTCAGGATCACCATGAGCCGCAAAATGCTTTAAAGTGGCAAGTAAGCGTGTCCGATCGTTAAATTCCGCATCCCCCTGGAACCCCTTCACGGAGGCAATTCCCATTCTGCCCACCAGGTAGGGATCTTCTCCAAATGTCTCTTCAACACGCCCCCAGCGCGGATCCCGAACAACGTCCACAACAGGCGTTAACGCCTGGTGTCCGCCGCGAGCCCTGGTTTCTTTTGCAACGATTTCGTAAACGTTTTCAACCAGCACCGGGTTAAACGTTCCGGCCAGGGCTATGGGCTGTGGAAAACTGGTAGCATCAATGCCTGCAAGGCCGTGCAAACACTCTTCGTGAAAGATCACCGGGATACCCAGCCGGGAGTGTTCGATAAAAAATCTCTGGATCTGGTTGGTGATCTCTACCACTTCCGCCGGCTTCTTCCCGCTAACGGTTTCATTTGGCCGGCCAATTTGCCCGATGCCATTCCCATGGCTAAAGGATTTTTCAGCCTTTTTTTGATTAAAATTCCCGTTATCGTCTAACAGTGTTTCTGCACTTTCATTCCACATGCCCATCATCTGGGCTACTTTTTCTTCCACGGTCATTCTGGACAGTAAATCAGCAACCCTCTGTTCAACTGAAAGTTCGGGGTTTTTATAGGGTGCTGTTTCGGCCGCCGCTGCTTTTGACTCTGTCTTCATTCGGTTCTCACTCATATTCTGCATTCTTATTATACTTGCCGTCTAAAACATCATCGCAGGTTTTAGCCCAATAAACTGATTAAGTCGCCCGGCAGATTCCGGGGGTAAAGTGTGTACATCCGATCAGTTATACCAAGGGTCAGGTACATATGTTGATTGTTCAAGTTCGATGTAATGCTCTAAATCGTGCTCAGGCTTTTCGTACTCATCCGGTATCTCCTCTCCCGAAAACTGCTGGAAATAGAGCACGCATGAATCTCTCCAGCGAACTGCATCCCTTTCCTGAATCTTCAACAGAGCTTTCACGTGCTCAAACCGTTCTGAGTCTATAAGGCCCTCAATTGAGTTCCACTGGTCCTGCATCCAGCGCACCTGTTCAACGCCTTCATAATATTTGTGTACCAATTCTTCCCAAAGCGTACGCCCTGAATTCATTTGGTGATCCCAATCTGCATGATGAAACCAAAGCAGGTAGTCGTCCGGTATTTTATCAATATCACCAAACATTTCGGCCACAGGCCCGTGGTACTGTTCAATAGCGTTTGATCCGGCCCCGGTACGATCAAACCCAATGCCTTCCTCATCTGCTTTATGGTAATAGACAGCCGTCCAGTCAGCCCGCGGCAAATCGGAGGTCCACGGGGCAGGTCCGTAGTGATGCCCCTGCGCATAGAGATGGGTAAGGCCCAGCGGCGACCGGTAGTTTACCCCCGCTTCACGCGATTCCATCATAATTTCTTTTACGGGGGCAACAAAATCCGCGTTGTTCGTGTAGGTCATTTTCAGCCATTCATCGGCTATTTCTCCGGCTGAAAGCGAATGATCCCAGGCCAGGCGTCCAAACGCATACCAGCTTGACTGCACAAACGGATGACCGGTCCAGTTTTCATCGGTACCTACATTCAGCACCCCTGCCATCCCGGTATGTTCGTATTCAAAAACAGATCCATCCACAACTCGCGCTACTGTCGATCCCTCTCCCTTCGCATACGTATCGGCCTGCAGGGCTTCCGTAAATAGCGGTCCCTGGTAGGCCAGGTGCAGGTTAAACCCGAAATACTCCTGGGTCACCTGTAGTTCAATCATCGTATTGGTCTCTTCCATGGCTCCAAAAAGTGGCGAAAAGGGTTCGCGGGGCTGAAAATCAATCGGGCCGTTTTTCACCTGGAGAATCACATTATCCATGAATTCTCCGTCGAGGGGGACAAATTCATCGTACGCTTCCCTGAAGCGGTCACTCTGTTCAGGGTCATATACAAACGCCCGCCACACCACCATTCCATCATGCGGCTCAAGGGCACTGGCAAGGACATTGGCCCCCTCGGCATGGGTTCGGTTGTAGCCGTGCGGACCGGGCTGCCCCTCAGAGTCTGCTTTCACGAGGAAGCCTCCAAAATCAGGAATCAGCTCGTAAATTTCGTCTGCTTTATCAGCCCAAAACTCTTCAACATCCGGATCTAAAGGGTCGGATGAACCGAGGCCGCCAATGCGCTGAGGTGACTGAAAATTAATGGACAGAAACATTTGAATGCCGTATGGCCTGAAGATATCCGCCAGCACTTTAACTTTTTGCAAAAACGGCTCCGTTAAGATTTCCGGATCGGCGTTCACATTATTAATAACTGCTGCATTGATGCCAATAGATGCATTAAAACGGGCATAATCGGTATATCGAGGATGTTCGTATTCCGGTAATGTGCCCCATTCCCACAACGAAAGCCCTGCGTATCCCCTTTCCACAAGACGGTCCAGGTTATCCCAGTGATTGACCATTCGATACTCTACTTTAGGAGACGATTCAATAGACAGATCATCCAATGACTGGTGAGTTTGAATATGACGAAGTAGATCAAAAACACCATACAGAATGCCAATGTCTTCGTTGGCTGCCACAACCAGTAATTCCGCACCGTCATGTTCTGTTTTTGTAATGAGGTATCCTTCAGGGCCAACGCGCTGCAGCGATTGATCCAGATCCAGAGAACGTATCAGGTCTGAACGTTGAGGTGTCCCCGCCACCATTCCTCTGTTGGGAACGGACCCGGTAAAATCAGGTGTATGATCAAGCAGTTTGCTTAAACCTGTGTCCAGCTCCCTCCGAACGGCCTCTAACGTTTCGGACTCTCCGGCCACGTGTATACCGGAAAGCTGCTGGCGATACTGCTCAAGTTTCTCCGCATCAGAAACAGGCTGGTAATTCAGCCACATGTCGTACCCGCCCTGCCCGGCTGCAGTGCCCGTAAAGATAAATGTGATGATCAGCGTGATGAGCGGCAGGATCGATCTGTTTTTCATAGTTGATTGTTTCGTCAATATTCAGGGATTGAAAGCACCTAACGCCACCCACCCGATCGCAGCTGTACCCGTTAAAAACGGAAAGCCATCATAAAACAAAAAAGCGCTTTTTTAACACGTACCTAAGCGGTTACGCCAAGATATTTATAAAGAGCAAATAATAAAAAATAATTGAGCAATACTTTTCCTTATTTTTGTTCTATGTCCGTAATCAGCCTCTAAATCACTTTTTTAGAGAATGGTAACACATTGTTATTATGTATTTTACATTCAGTCAAATGGTGGGACAGTGTTGATCAAAATTTTATAATTGAAAATCGTTTTTTGATAATTACCAAAGCAAAAAATTAATATGCCCACTGTATAATAGCTACTATTCGTTTCTCTCATGCAGAAGTGTGATTGTGAGCTTCGGTCACTTTATGAATGACCGCGAAAAGCATTGCACCTTTGGTGGCAGGTGTATGAAAGAAATAACAGTGGACAGAGACCAGAGTGCTCTGGTGACAAGCGGCAGCTTTGCAGCCATATTATCAAAATAGAATTTCTGTATTCCGGTTATCCGGATATGACCTTCTGTTTTTGTTCGGTAATATTGTCCGATATAGATGACTCCCTGATTTCAAGAGAAACGGGAACAAGACTTACAATCCCCTGGTGCCTGTCATTTTCGCTCCGAAGCCTGCTGATAAGATTATCAAGGGTGTTTTCTGCAAGCAGTTTATAATCGGTATTGACCGATGTTATCTTAGGATAGTGATATTCGCAAAAGGGCAGGTTATCGAAACCTGCAAGGCCAACATCTTCCGGAATGTTGTACCCTGCCTTACGTGCTGTTTCAACAAACCCAAGCGCCATCGCATCATTGGTAGCAAAAATAGCTTCCGGTTTGTTTTGTGATTCATGAAAATGTTGAAATGCACTGATCCCCGATTCATGGGTATAATCTCCAGGGTAAACCCAGGTAATTTCTGCATCACTGGACTGTTTAACATAATCAGTAAAACCATTTGTTCTGAACCTGGCTTCCGGGGCTTCAAAAGGCCCCTCGATAATTCCCAACTTCCGGTAACCTTGTGCATAAAAATGTTTTGAAACAAGTACAGCTCCCTGATAGGCATCAAATGTGACTGTATCCAGCACTGAATTATCGATATTTGAACAAGATATTGCCGGGAAATCTTTGGGCTTTGTTTCCAGGATATGCCGATATTGTTTCTCTTTTAATTGAGGAATGAACAGAACTGCCGCCGAATAACCGAGGGTTCGCACTTCCCCAATCAAATTATCAATTGCCTCCAGATCAGGATCCACACTGAAAAGGCTGATATTCAGCTCTTTATTTTTTGCGGCGGCTATAAACCCAACGAAAAATGATGAGTAAAATTCACCCGTTTTAAAATTAGTGATGATTGCAACGGAGGGGGTTTTATTTTGATCGTCTGCAGGTCCGTTTTCAGGTACCGGATACCCAAGCTTGCGGGCACTCGCAATAATTTTTTTCCGGTTTGGCTGAGAGATCCTGCCTTTTCCCCGAACAGCCCTGGACACTGTTGAAATTGAAAAGCCGGTATCGTCTGAAATATCCTGAAGAGTTACTTTCATGAATGGAGGTTAAATCATGGTTGAGCAAATAATTGAGCAAAGTACTGAAATTATTGATTATTTGCTTATCCTTTAAAAGAGGTTTGTTATTTAGATATTTTTCTAAATACTCATGTCGTGAAGTTCTTAGCATTCATGTATTTTAATGCAATTCCGGGCCAATCACATTCCTGCACGAATCGGGAAAATGAACCTACATAACAAAATAGAACCGAAAATTTTTACAGAACGTTATCTCTATGAATGATCACTTCAGTTTAAATGGCAAAACTGCAATTATAACAGGCGGTAATGGCGTACTTGGCGGAGCAATGGCTCAGGGTCTTGCTGAAGCAGGAGCTGTTGTAGGAATTATGGGGCGTACAAAAGAAACGGTAGAGGAAAAAGTTAAAAGCATCAACAAGGTTGCAGACAAAGATTCTGCCTTTCCGATCGTTGGTGATGTGATGAAGACTGATGAACTTATTGACATTCGCAAGAACGTCCTTGAAGAGTACTCCGGTATTGATATACTGATCAACGCGGCTGGCGGGAATCTGCCGGGAGCTACAATCAACCCGGATCAGTCCATTCTTGATCTTGATGATCAGGATTTTGAAAAGGTATTGCACCTAAACTTTATGGGCACCTATTATCCTACCAAGATCTTTTGTGAACAAATGATCCGGCAAAAAAGCGGCTCTGTCATCAATATCTCCTCTATGGCAGCCATGCAAGCTATTACGCGTGTAACGGGATATTCAGCAGCTAAATCGGCCGTTGACAATTTTACACGGTCTATGGCCACAGAAATGGCCCTTAAATATGGCGACGGCATCCGGGTAAATGCCATTGCACCCGGCTTTTTCATCGGGAAGCAAAACAAAGCACTTCTTTTAAATGAAGATGGTTCTCTTACTGATAGAGGTCAAACCATTACCGACAACACACCCTTTAAACGTTTTGGCAAGTCGGATGAGCTGGTGGGAATAGCGATATGGCTCAGCAGCAAAGCGTCCTCTTTTGTTACCGGTACCGTGATTCCTGTCGACGGTGGATTTAGTGCCTTCAGCGGAGTTTAAGTAGTTGGATATTTTTGCGTTTTTTAGTCAGATGTTTACCAAACGAAAAGGGCTGCGATAAAGCAGCCCCTGGTATTTATCAGATTGTTCATTTTTTATTTAGTCGCGTACGCAGTCGTCCTGCTGTTCAGTTTCCATTTGGCAGGAATCAACTGCTGTAGCTCCGCATTGTGGGCATTCAATTGGCTTATCCATAAATAATCTTATTTGGTTAGGAGTTGTCTTTACAACGCAAAAAATACCCTTTTCAGTCTCTTTTCCTGTAATTTGGACGTAGTTTAAATTAATCACCGGCTACATCAAAGCAGCGGTAATTTGCCATCAGCATTCGCCTTCAATTTCCGTATGTTTCCATCAAATTTCACTTCAGCTATATCTTACATTCATGAAAAATCTGTCCCTGCTGTTTTTAGCACTTTTAATAATCAGCTGTTCAAAACAAAAAAATCTTGTTGCTGAACCAGAAGAAAACAAAGAGACCGCGCAAATTGAAATCTCCGGGGCGGCCGCTCACTGGGTATCAGCCGACCACTTGATCTGGGATTCTGATGATGATGCTGATTCTTGGGGGCTATTTTACAGCCGTGATGCTTCGTTGACGGTCACCAAAACGGGTGTGTCAGGTGGTAGAAATTTTACCCTTCAACCGGGTGAAGTACTGCCTAATCAGCTTTCTGACAAATTCCGACATATCTCCGACCGCCCGGTATATTCACTCAGCGAGCATACAGACTCCATCAAAAGGGCACTGAAAGGACAACTTGTGGCAGTGGCTTTTGATGCAGAAGGGGAGCCAATGGAAGCAACAAAGGTTCAAATTCACGGCGTGCTCGACGACATATTCACATATGATGGAAATCTTGGCCCTGTCTATGAAGAGGACTCCATTGAATTGAAACTCTGGGCGCCTACTGCGCAGACGGTAAAACTTTCTCTTTATGATGATCAAAAAAACCTCGTGGAAGTGGTTGATCCAGTTGATACCAGTCCGGAAAACGGTGTTTACAGATTTGAGGGGCCTGCAGGTTGGGACGAGCTTTACTACCTGTACAACATCAATGTTTATCATCATGAAACCGGAGAGATTCAACAATTTGAAGTAACAGATCCGTACAGCGTGAGCCTTTCAACTGACAGTAAACAGAGCCAGTTCATCAACCTTACACATGAAAATCTGAAGCCGGACGGCTGGGATGAACGTATCAAACCGCTGCCTGCCCCCGCTGATATCTCTCTGTATGAGGTGCATATGCGGGATTTCAGCATTGGCGATTCCACCGTACCTGAAGAGCACCGCGGCACCTACATGGCGTTTTCCCATAACGGACAAAACGGACGTGAACTCTCGGATGGAATGAACCACCTGAAACAGCTTTCTGAGGCCGGACTGACGCATCTCCACCTTCTGCCGGTCAACGATATCGCATCTATTTATGAAAACCGGAACCAGCGAGTGGCTCTCGATGATCCGTTTGAACGAATTTGTGAAATTGCCGATATACCCGGGCTTTCTGAAGATTGTGAAAAATATGGAACTACCCCTGTAAGGGACGTATTCAGGCAACTTGCGAAGGATGACCCCGTCACAAAAGAGATTCAGCGAATCTACGCAGAACGGTCGGATGAGGGGTATCACGGACTGGCCCGCCACGACGGATTTAACTGGGGCTACGATCCTTTTCACTTTAATGTACCCGAGGGAAGCTACTCCACTCAACCAAATGGCCCAAACCGTATTCTGGAATTCCGAAATATGGTTCAAAGCCTGGATGAAATCGGTCTGAATATCGTGGTGGATGTAGTGTATAACCACACGCACGCAACCGGCGGCTCCCGGTTTTCTGTCCTCGATAAAATTGTACCGGGCTACTACCAGCGACTCAACACCGACACTGGTCAGGTCGAAACATCCACCTGCTGCTCCAACACTGCAGCGGAATTTGCCATGATGGAGAAACTGATCGTCGATTCGGTAAAGCTTTGGGCGAAACAATATAAAATCGATTCGTTTCGGTTTGACCTGATGGGGCATCATCCAAAATATGTGATGGAAAACCTTCAGGATGCCCTGGCTGAACTGACACCCGAAAAGGATGGTGTAGATGGAAAAAACATTTACATCTACGGAGAGGGCTGGAACTTTGGCGAAGTTGCCGACGATCGTATTTTCGAGCAGGCCACCCAATTTAATATGGGCGGAACCGGTATCGGGAATTTTAATGACCGAAGCCGCGATGCCATACGGGGTGGTTTTTATTCATGGACCGGGCGCGAACAGGGATTTGCCAACGGGCGCTACCTCTACCCGAACGAGGCTGTTACCGCCGGGATGGACGATGAAAAGCCGGCACTTCTCGATCAGGCCGACCGCATTCGTGTGGGTATGACCGGGAACCTTGCAACATATCCCTATATCAATAAAAACGGAGAACAGGTTGATGGCAGTAATGATTATATCGGCTATGCGCTGAACCCGGTTGAATCGGTCAACTATATCGACAAGCACGATAACGAAACTCTTTGGGACAATACGCAGACCAAGCTTCCTTTAGAAATGGAGATGGAAAACCGTGTAAGGGTACATCTGCTCAGCACGGCGTTTATCAACTTCGGCCTCGGTGTACCATTCCATCAGCTCGGCACCGATATTCTCCGATCAAAGTCGATGGACCGCAACAGCTACGACTCCGGCGACTGGTATAATACGATTGATTACACGCTGGAGAGCAGCAACTGGGCGATTGGCCTGCCTCCTCGATGGGACAACGAAGAAAACTGGGAGGCACAGGCAAAGTTCATGTCGAACCCGAATGTTAATATCCGCAAAGAGCATATGGAGTTTGCGAATCACATATTCCGGGAACAGCTCATGATTCGATACAGTACACCACTACTGCGACTGGGTGATGCGGAGCAAGTTCGCAAACGCGTTGGTTTTCACAACACGGGTCCGGAGCAGATGCCCGGCGTTATAGCGATGACTATATCTGACGGTAGCTGCACGAATAAAGATCTTGATCCGGATATCGACGGACTGCTGATAATCTTCAATGCCGATCAGGAATCGAAAGAGATCGATCTTGGAATAACCGGGCTGAAACTTCACCCAATCTTACAGGAAGGGATAGATTCAGTTGTCCAATCCGCATCAGTTCAAAACGGTTTGATTACAATTCCGCCCATCACCGCCGCTATATTCGTTAAACCTCAATCGGGCGGGCAGGGTGAGTTTCTTTGTAATCCGGTTATTGAGTAATCGCCTACCCCGAGAGGGCGATGCCCTGGATTGAGTTGAGACAAGCTTTCAAATCTCGCCTCAACTGTAACAATGATACTATCTTTCTGTAAGAAGACATGAATTACAGATTGGCGGTGGATTTGCCTACACAAGCTTAAGGATATGATTTGGATTGGATCTTTTTCCGAAACCCTCAGGCCAGCGGCCTGACTCACCCCAACCCGAAGTGCCAACCCCGGTGAATGAATGGAGTAACAACACCAACAGGCTAATGGCTTACATGAGGTAGCAGTAAGTTTACAGCCAGCAAGTAAGGTTATGGGCGGTATCCAGGATATGGCTGATTCAGGCTTTCAGCCTGAGGCGGACTGTAGTTGGATCGCCTACCCCCAAGGGCGATGCCCTGGGTTGAGTTGAAACAGGCTTTCAGCCTGTTGATAGCCGCAACTTATACCGATTTTAAGAGAAGAAAACTGTCAGTTAAGTCTGAATGCGAACTCACGTCCTAAGGCCAGCGGCCTGTTTCATCTCAACCCGGGGTGCAAACCCCGGCGTAAGAATAGAAGTGAAAAACCGGCAGGCTGACAGCCTGCTTCAGACAAATCCCGTGATTGGCGGATAATCAACTATTACAAAGATAGATACATTTTAAATAGTGACCTGCAATTCGATTTAATATTTACACCCATAAATTCTCATCATCAAACAGATTATTCACTATCCCAAAAAGAACTCTCCCTCGCCTGTTTTAGTTATATACCTGAACACAAAATATTAATCAAACGGAGATATTTATGGGAGCTAAAAAAATCCTGATGATAGCAGGCGATTATGGAGAAGATCTGGAAACAATGGTGCCGTTTCAGGCGCTGCAGATGGTGGGCCATGAGGTTCATGCCGTCTGTCCCGACAAGAAAGAAGGCGACACCTGCCCGACTGCCGTGCACGATTTTGTGGGCGATCAAACCTACAAAGAGCTGACCGGCCACAACTTCACACTAAACTATGATTTCGACAAAGTGAATGTCGACGATTACGATGCATTGGTCATTCCCGGAGGCCGCGCGCCAGAGTATTTGCGGCTGAATGAGGATGTGCTCAAGATGGTCCGGCACTTTGTTGATGAAGACAAACCGATTGCGGCGATCTGCCACGGACTACAGATCATGGCAGCGGCCGGCGGAATTGAGGGCAGAACGCTAACCGCTTATCCCGCATGTGGCCCCGAAATGAAACTTGCCGGTGCTGATTATAAAGAAGTCCCTCCAACAGAAGCTGTAGTGGACGGCAATCTTGTAACAACACCCGCATGGCCCGGACATCAGAAATGGCTGGCCGAGTTCCTGAAAGTGCTTGGTACGGAAATCTCGCACGGCAAGGAGCTTGCCCATCAGGACTGATAGAGTCGAAAAGAAATAGTATTTCTCAAAAACTAATTCAAAATTAGAACTCAGATCCGCAATGTCTCAGTCAGACATTGCGGATCTTTTTT
>JAWLEH010000117.1:0-7136 GCA_041686215.1 Balneolaceae bacterium
GACTCAGGACTCAAGACTCAAGAATAAACCGCCTTCACCTTCTCCCGTAAATTAAACCCGCTGCTCATTACCTCGCCGTAGGCGCCGGCACTTCGGATGGCTACCAGGTCACCCCGCTGCAGTTCCGGCAGTTCAACTCCCCGTCGGAACGTATCGGATGTTTCGCAAATCGGGCCAACAACATCGTACCGTTTTTTCGGCCGGGTTGATGTGAGCACATCTACATGATGGGCTGCCTGGTAAAGAGCCGGGCGGATAAGCTCGGTCATGCCGGCATCAATCACGGCAAAGTTGGTGGCGATACCCTCTTTAATGAACAGAACTTTCGAAATCAGGCTGCCACACTGACCCACAATGCTTCGTCCCAGTTCGAAATGAACCTGCTGTCCGTTTCGTGTTGTAAGATGTTCATCAAAAATTCCAAAAAAGGATTCGAAGTCAGGGACGGCTTCTCCATCGGGATCGGCATAATTAATTCCCAATCCGCCACCCAGGTTGATGTGCCGTAGCTGAATATCGTGCTGTTCAAACAGACCCTGCAGCGCGTTCACTTTCTCGCAAAGATCCACGTACGATTTCAGATCGCGAATCTGTGATCCGATATGAAAATGGATGCCGGTCAGCTTGATGGCGTCTAATTCCGGCAGCATTTCAAACAAGCGGGGCAGATGTTCAGGGTTTACGCCAAACTTGTTTTCACTCAGGCCGGTGGTGATATATTTGTGCGTCTTCGCCTCCACATTTGGATTGAGGCGAACAGACACATTGGCAACTTTTCCGGCTTCAGTTGCAAGATTATTTAAAACCCCGATCTCCTGGATTGATTCGCAGTTAAATGAAAAAATATCGTGCTCCAGTCCGGTTCGGATCTCCTCATCCGTTTTACCAACGCCGGCAAACGCAATCTGTTCCGGCTTGAATCCGGCCTCAATCGCCCGTTCGATCTCTTTGCCGCTCACACAGTCAATCCCAAGCCCGCCTTCACGGATTACTTTTAATATGGGCAGGTTAAAATTTGCCTTAACCGCAAAGTGTACGTGATACCCTTTCGATAAGCCATGTTGTTGCACCTGGTCCAGGGTTTGCTGCAGCAGGCCCAAATCGTAGTAGTAAAACGGGGTTTGAAGGGATTGGAATCGTTCGGCCGGAAAGGGGTGTGACATCGATAATGATTGAATTCAAATTTAGCGTTCAAAATTACGAATTTGGAAGTTCAGATGTGTTGGTTTTTGATTTTCTCCTCCCGCGGAGGAGACCGCCTCCAAAGCGACTGACGAAGTCAGTGCAGCGACGAGGCAGAGGTGGGTCCGTTGTGCATCTAAATCAAATTTTATCGTGTTATCAATTAATGAGTTTCCTGTGAAGGTTTCACACCTCCACTTTTAAACACCGGAATAATAATGACCAGGAACAAAAGCATCGATAGTATGACGAGTACTGATTGATTCGGCAAATCAAAATTACCAATCCGTGAAAAAGCTTTCAGAAGATTGGTAAGTCCAATCAGAATAGTCAGCCAGACAACGATTCCGGTCAGCAGGTTTTGAACGGGTCCGTTTTGATATCCTTTTGGAAGGATACTGCCATTGTTCATCAGGAGAAAAAGTATGACGCCAATCACAGGCAGAATGATCCCGTTAAGCGCCTGAGCCAGAATAATCACCGGCACGGGCTGGAACTGCATCATGCCAAACAGCAGGCCGATCCCGAGTACGCTCATCCACACTGTACGGTACCGATGGCTGCTTTCCAACCACTTATGATGATTGGATGGTTTTGAAAGCAGAGATTTTGCCGTGACAGATGCAGCGAGTGCCGCAGTGAGTGATGAACTGAGTCCGGCGCCAAACAACCCGATGCCCAGCAGCCATGGCCCGAACCCGCCAAGCTGCGCGGAGAGGGTGGAGGCGAGCTCTTCAAAAGTAAATTCTCCTGAAATGGCGGTTCCGGTCAGCAAAATGGCTACAGATATCACGCCACCGAGCCCGATAGCAATTCCGAGGCTCAGCCTCATTTCCGATGGTGACTGGGCGTGTTTGAGTCCGGAGCCCAGAAATATGTTGTAGGGTACAACGGTGGTACCGATCAAACCAAGAACCAGAAGTTCTGCTCCTGCGGGAATCGACGGAGTGAAGCCGTCGGTAAAAAGTATCGAAAGATCGTGCGGAATCAGGAATGCAGTGATCAGAAAACAAACGCCCATGAGGGCTACAATCACGCCAAGCAGTTTGGCAATCTGCTGAACGGTTCCCTTCCAGAGCAGAATGGCGGCAAGAATACCGATTATCATCACGATTGCCGGAACCGGGACAGAGCTATTCAAAAGAGAAAGTCCCGCTACCGCTCCAAGGATATTTCCGGCTTCAAATGCCGCGCACCCGCTCAGAATCGCTGCCAGGGCCAGCCAAACCACAGATTTTCCGGTTTTGGTAGATCCGTATTCTTGTCTCATCGCTTCCCCGAGGTTGAGACCGCTCACGGCGGTAATGCGGGCAGACGCCTCCTGAAGGATGTAGCATGCAACTGTTGAGAAAATCAGCGCCCAGATCAGCGCATATCCAAATCCCGCACCGGCCGATGCTGCGGTTGTCACCGTCCCCGGCCCGATAAACGCCGCGGAGATCACCGACCAGAACAGGATGTTGAGTAGCCGTTGTTTCATTTGGTTTGGTTTATTAGGGAAGTAGTGTATTAGAAAATTGGGGGAATTGGAAATTGGTTATTCGATTTTTGGTGACGCCATCCCTCTCATTTCTCCATTCCTACATCGAAAGGTACTTCGCCCCAAAAAAAACTGGGATCAGGTTTGGCATGGAGGGGAGAGGCGGCAGATCTAAAATCGGAAAACGGAAATCGTACAAATCGTTAGATCATTGATGGCTTTGAATTATGCCAGAGATTCGGACGATTGATTTAACGATTTGTGGGACGTAGCGATTTTTAAGATTTTACGATCTGAAAACAAAGATCTCCTCTTGGGAGGAGACCGCCACCAAAGCGACTGACGAAGTCAGAGCAGCGACGTGGCAGAGGTGGGTCCGCTATGGCTCAGAAATTGAATTTTAAAACCAAATCAATGCAAAACTCAACATCCCAAGCAACCCCCTGGAAACTCTACATCGACACAGGGGGCACGTTTACGGACTGCCTGGCGGTGGCACCGGATGGTGAAGAACACCGGTGTAAGGTGCTCAGCAGCAGTGCACTGCGTGGGGTGGCGTCTGGTGGCGGCAGTTCGAGTGAGGTTCGTATTCTATTGGAGCAGAATGATTTACCGGACGGTTTTTTTACGGGATACACATTTTTGTTGCTTGATGATCCGGAGTCACTTTATGAAGTAACGGGCTTTCAGGCAGACTCATCAATGCTTGAATTGAATCAGGAGGCAGATTTGAATGAGAGCGGCAATCTTCCATTCGAACTCAGAAGTCCCGAGGAAGCACCAATTTTGGGGGCGCGGATGATCACCCAAACCCCGATAGGCCAAAATTTTCCGCCCATGGAGCTGAGGCTTTCAACCACAAAAGGAACAAATGCCCTGCTGGAGCGATCCGGAGCTAAAACACTGTTTCTGATTACCGAAGGGTTTAAGGATTTACTCACGATCGGTAACCAGCAGCGGCCCGACCTTTTTGCCCTCGATATTCAAAAATCAGACCCGTTTTACCGGCATATCGTCGAAGTGCCCGAGCGGATGGATGCGGATGGGAATATCATCAAACCGCTGGATAGAGATCTTTTAAGGAAGCGCATCAAACCGTATGCCGAGAAATTTGAAGCCGCGGGAATTTGCCTGATGAACAGCTATAAAAACAGCGTTCATGAAGAAGAGGTGGAAGAGATTCTTCAGGAAATGGGAATTCAATTCATATCACGATCGGAGAATCTGAGTCCCGAAATTAAGATTGTTCCGCGGGCTGTTACGACGGACGTGAATGCCTACCTCACCCCAATCATGGAGCGATATCTCTCACGGATTTCGGAGGTTATTCAGGGGCACTCGTTCAGAGTGATGAGCAGCGGAGGCAATCTTGTGGAAGCGGAGCACTACCGGCCGAAAGATGGGTTGCTGAGTGGCCCGGCAGGCGGGGTGATTGGTGCGGCGGCGATTGGCAAACGGACGGGCTATAAAAAAATCATCTCCTTCGACATGGGCGGTACCAGTTCAGATGTGGCCCGATACGACGGTGACATTGATTATGTGTACGAGCATTCTGTGGGAGATGCACAGCTTTCGGCCCCTGCGGTGGATATCGAAACCGTGGCAGCAGGAGGCGGCTCGATATGTGGGTTTGACGGGCAGAGCCTGACGGTTGGACCCGAAAGTGCAGGTGCCGATCCGGGGCCGGCTTGTTACGGCCGCGGAGGCCCGCTTACAATTACCGATGTAAATTTACTTACGGGCAGACTGAACCCTGAAAACTTTCATATTTCAATCGATCGTAGTGCGGCTAAAGAACGGTTCAAAGATGTAAAGAATCGGGTCAATTCAGGTAGGAAAAATGAACTTTCCGATCACCAGATATTGTCGGGCTTTTTGGATATCGCGAATGAACGAATGGCGCAGGCGATTGGCAAAATCTCAACCCAAAAGGGATTCGATCCGGCGGAATACTCGCTTGTTGCTTTTGGGGGAGCCGGGGCACAGCACGCGATGGCGATTGCCGAAAAACTGAATGTCAAAACAGTACTTGTACCATCCGATGCGGGAGTACTGAGCGCTTTCGGCCTGCAGCAGTCAAGACTGGAACAGATTGAAACCCGACAAATGCTGACGCTGCTTGAAGATGAGCAAGATTCGTTTGGGCAGAAGTTCAATGAGCTTGAAAAAAGGGCTCAATCCGGGCTGGAAAAACAGGGAGTTAAATCTGACTCGATATCAGACGGACAAAAACAGATCTTCCTCCGGTTTCAGGGCCAGGAGAGTTCTGTGGAAATTGAATGGTTCTCAGGAATTGATGTAGCTGAAAAGTTTAGGGAAGAATATCGAGATCGGTATGGCCACTGGATTGAAGATCAGCCAATCGAAGTTGAGGTGCTTCGGGTAAGAGTGGCTGAGCAATCCCACATGGAGGGGGAACAATCCGAAGGAGCGAATGCGACGCCGGATAGGGGGCTGTCTGCGGAATCTGAAATAACACCTCTCGAGCCCGCTCCGCTCTTCCACTCTCCTCAAGGAAAGATTTCTTTTTCTACACCTTTCCAAAAAATTTATTCAAGAAATGAACTCAAATCCGGCACAAAGCTTACCGGACCGGCTTTGGTTTTGGATCCCCACAGCACGACGGTGGTTGAAGAGGGATGGGAGGGGACACTGCCTGGTGATGGTACGTGGGTTTTTAAAACTCTTCAAGGCTCGGAAACCCCCGGAGAGTTGAAGCAACCCGACCAACGCTCAGACGAAGTAAACCTGCAGCTCTACACAAACCGGTTTGCCTCCGTTGCTGAAGAGATGGGGGAAGTGTTGCGAAAAACATCGATGTCGGTCAATGTGAAGGAACGGCTTGATTTTTCATGTGCACTGCTTGATGCTGATGGGTATCTCGTAGTAAACGCGCCGCATATTCCGGTTCACCTCGGGGCGATGGGGACGTGCGTGAGAACGTTGATAGAGAAAACCCAACAAGGGTTTCGAACCCTCGGTGGATTAGTAGGACAAGAATTTGAGGAAGGAGACATCATCGTCACCAACCACCCGGCGTTTGGCGGATCGCACCTGCCGGATGTAACGGTCATTACACCGGTTTTTGTTGATGGAGAACGCGTTGGGTTTACGGCAAGCCGGGCTCATCATGCCGAAATTGGCGGAAAACGGCCGGGTTCCATGCCGCCGGATGCATCCCGGCTGTCTGAAGAGGGAGTGGTTATTCCCCCAATGTTCCTTGCCCGGCGCGGCGGGTTCAGGTGGGATGAGATCAAAAAATTACTAACAGAGGCTGAGTGGCCTACACGATCTCTGCAGGAGAATATGGCAGACCTGCAATCGGCGGTTTCAGCCAACCATCGCGGTGTAGAAAAGCTGAAACAAATTGCGGGTGAGTTTGGCGTCGGCGAGGTGACCAGGTATATGTACAGGCTGAAAGAGTATGCGACCGATAGAATGCGATCAACGCTGAGTGGAATCAAGAATGGAACATATAGTGCCACTGAAAATCTGGATGATGGATCAGTGCTTGCGGTTACCTGCACGGT
Organism: Balneolaceae bacterium; assembly: GCA_041686215.1. Classification (GTDB taxonomy): domain Bacteria; phylum Bacteroidota; class Rhodothermia; order Balneolales; family Balneolaceae; genus SW132. Next base: position 6,193 of record JAWLEH010000117.1, read on the forward strand.
TGATGACCAATCCATGGATATCGATTTTAGTGGAACATCGCCCGTTAATGATGGCAACCTGAATGCGAATCCATCTATCGTGACAAGCGTGGTGATGTACGTGCTCCGGCTGATGATTAACGAGTCGCTGCCGCTCAACGATGGCCTTCTGGAACCCATCACCCTAAACCTTTCGGAGTGTATGCTGAACCCGACATTCCCGGAGGACCCGGCGGAGTGCCCTGCAGTGGTGGGCGGGAATATTGAAACGAGTCAGCGTCTGACCGACACACTTCTGAAAGCGTTTGGCTTAAGCGCGTGCAGTTACGGGACCATGAACAATGTACTGTTCGGCAATGCCCGGTTTGGCTACTACGAAACAGTGGGAGGCGGAACTGGTGCAGGTGATGGATTTCACGGTGCGGATGCGGTCCACCAGCATATGACCAATACCCGGGCAACCGATCCCGAGGTGCTGGAACATCGCTACCCGGTTCGGCTGGACAGGTATGCAATTCGAAAAGGATCGGGCGGAAATGGAAGATGGAACGGGGGAAACGGGCTGGTTCGGGAAATGACGTTTTTGGAGCCGGTCAGCCTTTCAGTGCTGGCACAGCATCGGGTTGTACAACCATATGGACTCAACGGTGGTGAGCCGGGCAAAACAGGAAAGCACTGGGTTGAAGAGAAAGATGGATCAAAACAAGAGCTTTTGTGGAGAGATGGCGCGGAACTTCAAAGAGGTGACCATTTTATCCTTCTCACACCAGGTGGAGGCGGTTATGAAAAATAATAAATGAGTCTACTCCGAAAAGTCATACGCTCTGAAAATTAGTAGCACAAGATTAAATAATTTGGGTTTAGTTGATTCAAACTCATCCCAACCCCTGAGGCTGTCCAAAAAGGTAAAATTCACCGAAAACTGCTTAAATAATTTAGGCTTTCCCTCCGTACTCACCCTATAT